>JBBDNB010000038.1 GCA_040877935.1 Chitinophagales bacterium | reverse complement strand
GAATCTCACTATTTTCTGGCATTCTGAGCAATAAATAATTTCCGAACTCAGGTTTGATGTCTTTGTTTATTCCAACAGTTTCAACAATTTCAATTAACCCTTTTAAGAAATTGATTGATTCAGTATGTCCCTTTTCTTTTTTGGAGATGTAGTAGATATCCGTAATTGTAGATGCAGTTATAAACCCAAGAATTTTCTTCTGATCAATAAGGCTGAATAGCTGAAAAGCTTCTTCAAAAAATGAATCGCGATTTAAAGCAATGTCAAGTATAATATTGGTATCGAACAGGACTTTCTTCATTTGTACTTCCCTGAAAGGTATTCAAACTTAGATTTATCGGTATCTGTATTTTTCAAAAAGCCTGCCCATTTGTTTATGAAATCAGTTGCTTTCTGTGTTTTTTTCTTTTTGTTCAATTTTGGCACTATAATGATTTCAACTTCTTTGTCGTAAAGAGCTGGGCTAAAGGGAATTTGAATGATCCCTTTATCAGATATTTTTGTTATGAATTTGTAGGCTTTCATCTGTTTAAAATTTTTCTGCTTGTTCCAAAAATGCAGAAAAATTTCTGCACAGATGGAACCGCTTCGCTCTCACATGAATTTGTTTTAATCATCCTCATGTGTGAAGTTTTTGATTAAAAAAATTCATGTTCGTTTCATTTTTCTTTCTATAAAAATACGTTTTATTGTTAAAAGTGGTTCGTTGTAATTGGAAGGAAGTTTTTCACTGTATTAACTAGGATAATATTAGTTCAAAGCAAAGATGCTAAAATATGCGTAAAACGAATGCAGGGCTATTTTGGAGTGGAGGGAAGGATGCCGCGCTCAGCTATTGGAAATGTACAAAGCAAAATCAATATGCAATAAAGGCATTGATTACAACAGTTACGGAAAAGGATGAGGTGGCGATGCATGCTGTGCCTATGGATATTATACGTGAACAGGCTGAACAGATGGATATCCCTTTGTTGGAAATGAAATTGCCGGAGTTTTCTTCCAATAAGGTTTACGAACAGGCTTTTGTAGATATTTGCCAGAAGGCAAAATCCCAATATAAAATTGACACCTTGCTTTTTGGCGATATTTATCTGGAAGATGTAAAGGCATTTAGAGAAAAGATGGTTGCAGATTGTGGCCTTAAAGCTGATTTCCCAATCTGGGGACAATCTCCCGATTTGTTATACGATGAATTGCTCGAAGCAAAGATAAAGGCCAAAACAATTGTTGTAGATGCTTCAGTATTGGACAAAAGCTGGCTTGGCAGGGATTTGGATGCTTCCTTTAAAACGGATTATCCTGCTGGCCACGATCTTTGTGGTGAAGATGGGGCATATCATTCCCTGGTTTATGATGCGCCATTTTTTAAAAGTGAAATTGAATTGCCTAAATCTAAAATCATAAAAAAAACTTTAAATACCGGAAGGCAGAATCAGGAATATTATTTTATGGTTTTTACTTAATGTTTTTAATCTATATTGTTGTAGCACATATTGGCAAGTTGTTTGCAAAAGCCCTAAATGTTGAAAAGCTTGCTCCCGCAGGACCAAGCTTTTCAACAAACCAAACTCTGTCTTGATAATCAAGACCACCATAAAGCTAACCAAACCTTAGACTTTCAATATAGTTCTTCTATTTCCTTCACCTTTTTCAGGTGCTCAAGTTTGGTTTTGGTCTGGTTTCTATTTTATAACTTGAAGCCGTAGATATTGGCGGCATCAATCGCTTGCAGAGTTTTTACCTGCCCATTGTTATCTGTGATTTTCATTCGGTACTGAAGTGATTTTCCAGAAGCAAGGCTTTGATCAACATATTTCAGTCCTGTTGCATCTCTCAGTAAATCTTGTTTTTCGAGAGAGGCAATGATTTCGTAATCTTTGCCATTTGTACTTCTTTCAAGTTCTAATTTATCAGCATTCAGGTTTTCTGAATTTTTTAGATTGAGGATTACATTGTCAGATTTAATACTTGCTGTAAGAAACAATTCATTGAAAATTCTTGCACCGCAAAAGCTGATATAGTTTGAATCGATCTGACCTCCATTGATATTCATAAAATCAGAAGAGCAAACATCTGTATTGCCAGTGATTTTACCGCCCTGGGCATTGATCATTTTGTTGGAAGCCATGTAGGTGCCACCATTTCCGGTCATTACACCTATGTTCTCCATAATTTGGCCAACAACAACACTTTCATTGTTCAATATTTTGCCCGAATTGATAAAGTCCGAACTGGTTTCCATAATATGCTTGTTGTAAACTATTCCCTGATTGGTGATTCCACCAACCAAAGCCAGACCTTTATTAATCAACCAGGCATCTTCCATTATTATAAGGTTGCTCGAACCTACCAGGCTGGCTTCTTCATAGATCAACACCATGCCGTCAATAAGTACATCTTTATTGAGTTTTAGCTGTCCGGTAATTTTCACTGTGTCACCTGCTTTAATATGGTTGCCCGGATATTCTGGCGTCCAGATATTTTCATCATTAAAATTACCCATACCACTTGCAGTATATACAGCAGCAGAAGCACTGCTCATGCTAAGGCAAAGGAATGATGCGAACAAAAGGAAAATAAAATCTTTTTTGAAAAATTCCGCCCTTGATTTGTTTTTGTTGTAAGGCAGACAAATTGCTTTTGAAGTTCTCATGGTTATATGTTTTTGGCATTCTTGTATCCTTCTACGGTACTGTGATTCTTTGGTTACAAGAATTGCCAAAAAAGTATAGAGAAACACTTAAGTGACTGAAAATGAGCCCACTTATTTTCTTAGGTTTTGAAAACAGTTAAAGGCTGAACCCACTTTATTTGCTACAAGATACTTTAGTGAGAATCAGGATCAGGAATTTGCTGCCCAGTTTAGCAAATACTTCACTGTGCGTAAGGCTTCAATATTTCATCGTATAGTTTTTTGAACTCAAAGCCTATATTTTCAGGACTGAATTTATCACCAATGCTTTTGCGCACCAGGTCAGGATCATATGTGTGATGCTGTTCAATCATTTGCTGCATAGCAGCTTTGAGTTTTGTTGTGTCATCGCGATCTATCAGCAAGCCGTTTTCATCATTAATGAAAGATTCAGGACCGCCACTTTTGCTACTTATCACTGGTTTTCCATGTAAGATAGCTTCTACCAGAATTACTGAGAAAGTTTCATATCTGCTGAAATTGACCAGAAAAGCAATGTCTCTGAGAAATTGATATACATATACATTGTCCTGCCTGCCGTGGAATATGATTTGTTTGTCTTTGAGCCCGCTTTCTGTGCTCAATTGATGAAGTTTAGCTTCGTCTTGTCCACCTCCTACAATGTGCAATTGCCAGTCTTTGTGTGTATCTGCAATTTGAATAAAGCTTTTAATTACTGCTGAAATCTGCTTGTTTTTATCATCAAAGTCAGCGACAAGGCCGATTTTCTTAGTGTAGGATTTTGTGGCTGTTATGTTTTCAGGAGCAGGCACGGCATTTCCAATCACTATCATTCGTTTGCTGTAAATACCACATTGCTTCATGGTATTGAGTAAGATGTTTGAAACAGCAGTAATAGCTTCGCTCTTTTTTGCTAAATGGCGAATAGTAAATTTTTTAATTACTGAAAAGTCATTGAATTTTCCTTTTAGATAAATGGTCCAGTGTTCACTGACTATATAAGGTGTGCCTTTCCAAACTCTTAAAATAAAAGCCAGTGCAGCGGGGCGGGTAAAAACATGTGCATGGCTTAAAAGGGGAGGGGTTTTTGGAAATAAGCGATTATAGGTTTTGTAAAAGGCAATCAAATACAAGAGGAGATTAAATATTCTGAGGAAAGAACTTTGAAAACTGCGGTAATAGCAATGCAGTATTTCAATATTGTTCTCATGTTCAAATTCTGTTTCAAATCGCTTTTCCTGAGATTTAACTGGGCATAAATGCATGATTTTCACTGGGTAATGCGCTGATATTGCACGTGCGTGTTTAAGTATAAAAACACCATTCTGCGGATCGTTTCTGCCCGGAAACCATTTTGGGATAAACAATACTGCTGCCTGCTCCTTTTTCATTGCGCATGAATATAGGATTTATTATAAAACAATCTTTTCAAAGAACAATACTTTAGCGCAATTTTCTGCTTCTCAAACGCAATGAATTGCCAACAACAACCACATCTGAAAATGCCATAGACAATGCGGCTACCATAGGATTTAAAAAACCCAGGGCAGCTATGGGGATGGCTACAATATTATAGGCAAAGGCCCAAAATAGGTTTTGTTTAATTGTGGTAAATGTCCCTCTACTGATTTTATAGGCTTCAATCAATCCTGATAATTTGCCATTGAGCAAAATGATATCAGAACTGTCCATGGCAATTTGCGTAGCATCATTGAGTGAAATACCCAGCATCGCCTTGTTGAGTGCAGGCGCATCATTTATGCCATCACCTACCATTGCGGTAGATTGCTGAGCATTTAGTTCTTCTATGATTTTAAGTTTTTCATCCGGTTTTTTCTCATAATAAACCGTGTCTATGCCCAGCCGCTCTGCAACAGAAATACAATTGGCCTTTCTATCGCCACTGAGCAAAATGGTTTTAATGCCTTTGGATTTCAAAAAATCAATGGTTTCAGCAGCATCTTTCTTAATCTCATCTTCCAGAACGATTCCGGCTATTGGTGTTCCGTTTTTCAAAAGATAAACATCGAGTTCATCTCCCGGGGCAGGTGCTTCTTTCAAGAGTTCTTTTGAGCCACAGGAAAATCGATCCCCGGATTCATTTCGGGCATCTATGCCAATGCCTTTTATTTCTTTCACTTTGCTAAAAGCAGCTGCTTTTACAGCACTCAATTCTTTTTGCAAGGATTTGGCAATAGGGTGCCCTGAATATTTTTCTAACCCGGCAATTATTGATTTGATTTCATCTTCGGAATATTCATTGTCCCAAACCAATAATTTTTTGATTTTAAAAGCACCGCTTGTGAGTGTACCGGTTTTGTCAAAAACAATTTGTTTTACCTCTGAAAATTTTTCAATAGTAGTTCCCCCTTTTATCAAAACCCCATTTTTGGTAACTCTTCCTACACCAACCATTACAGCCGTAGGAGTAGCAAGCCCCATTGCACAAGGACAGGAAATGGCCAATACTGCAATGGAGCGCAACAATGCAGATTCCATCCCAACATTGCCCAGCCAAAAGGAAAGCGCAAAAGTAAGGATGGCAATGCCAACTACAAGAGGCACAAAAATTGCACTTACTTGGTCGGCCATTCGCTGAATCTGCGGTTTATCGGCCTGGGCATTTTTTACCAAACGAATAATTCTTCCCAAAAAAGATTGATTGCCAATAGATGTAGCTGTCATTTTAATATTGCCATCTTCCAGCAATGTGCCTCCCAGCAATGTGTCATTTATTTTTTTAAGGATTGGCTTGCTTTCACCCGTTACCATAGATTCATTGACCAGTGCCTCTCCCCAATATACTTTTCCATCTGCCGGAACGCGTTCCCCGTCTTTTACCAGAAAAGTTTGACCGCTTTCTATGTCTTTGGCATTGATTTCTACAATTTCCTCATTCCCACTATGGTCGCGTTGAATTAGATTGGCCTTCTCTGCTTTGAGTTTGCTCAATTCTTTAATGGCAGTTGTTGTTTGCTGCACACTTCTGCGCTCTATGATATTTCCCATTAAAACCAAAGTGATAATTGTTGCTGCAGTTTCGTAAAAAAGAAAATCTTCAGGCTGACCTATAATAGTACCGTACAATGAATAGATAAAAGCTGCCGAAGAACCGAGCAGAATGAGCACATCCATATTGGCCACTCCACTTTTTAAAGCACCAAGCGAACTGCCTCCGAAATGATGCAAACCAATCAGAAATACGGGCGTACTGAGTGTAAGCTGAAAAATTGGATTGTGCAGCAGTTCAAAGGGCAAAAACATATGCAGCAACAGCGGAATGGTCAATATTAGCGATACTGTAAATTTTTTGTTTAGGCTCCACCAGGGCACTTTGATTGTTTCTCCTTCAGAATTAACGATATAGCCCAACTTTTCTATTCCATTTTTGATTTCTTCTAATTTGGATTCTTTTCCAATAGAAAATTCCACTTCATCGGTTGAAAAATTGACATTGATATCCCTTGCGTTTTTATCTTTTAATAGATTTTCAACACCCCTGGCACAATTGGTACAGGTCATGCCCTGTACATTCAGTTTTATAAGTTCTTTCAATTTATTTTATTTTGTTTTAATTTAATTGCATAGGCCTTATTATAATAAAGCATTAATTCAAAGTCAAAATTAAGCCTAATAACCCGAGCTCGGAAATTATTTATTGCTCAGAATTCCTCTACTCTTACTTGAAATTCAATGCTTATAAAAAATAGATTTTTTTATCTAACTTAGGTAAATATTGATTTTTGAAAATTTTGTAACAGTTTTATCAAAAACGGTCAGACGGTATTTTAAGTTTAAAATTTTACGAGTCAGTTTTATGCGAGTTTGTGTTATTTCAATGATACTGTATGGCTTATGTTTTTATAAATAAAAAGTGAAAATCATGTAACTTTTTCAAAAAATCATGTAATGGTTTTTTCTTTTATTGCGCTCATTTTTGTCTGTTCCAATCATTTAACAAGCAAAATGGGCAAATAACAAACTGACCAATGCAATCTGATTAAAGTCTGTTAGGTACTGTTTTGATTGGTCATACGATGTTAAAACCTCATAAACAATTGAATTATGGAAAAATTTACAGACAAAGTTGCATTGATTATTGGTGCTGCAAATGGAATAGGAAAAGCAACAGCAATTGAATTTGCAAAAAGAGGGGCTAAAGTGATTATTGCTGATTCTTTTACAAGTAACAAGACACTTGACTACATCAATTCATACAATGGTGAAGCCATATACATGCCTTCTGAATTATCGCTTAAATATAATATCAAAATGTTGATGGAGAAGTGTGTTTCTGAATTTGGAAAGATAGATTATGCGGTTAACTATCCGAGTTTTGAGAACACTATTATTTCACCCCGGAAAAATAAAAAAGATAATGCTGAGGTAATGATAAGTGATAGTATTAAATATATTTGGATGTGCATGAAATATGAACTGCCATATATGCTTAAGAGAGGGGGTGGATCGATAGTCAATTGTTCTTCAGTTGTTGGCTCCATCGAGTTAAATTTTTTAGCTGAATATGCTGTATTAAAGTATAAAACAATCTCATTATCAAAACCTAAACTGAATATTAATCAATTCAATGTCAGGATTAATGCTATCAGCAGTGAAATTATGAAAAGAGGCAATGCAATAACTGCAGGAAAAATAGAAGCATCAAGACACAAAAGTAAAACAAGGATAATTTCCAAAAAAGTATTTCAGCTTTTCGCCAACAAATGCATTGATAAACCAACAAGCACAGGTGTTCTAAAAAGTGAATTGGGTAATCTTACAATGATTTAGATGAAAGGTGTTCTCAAAATTGTTGGTGATTAAAATTTTATAAGAACACTTAATTTTTTATCTTATCGCCATTAATTAATTAAAATCGCAACAACTATTATGTTTACTAAACAAATGCCTTATTTTCTTGCTTTGGTTTTCTTATTTACGGCCTGTCAAAATTCCGGTGAGTCAGAATCAAATGAAAAGCAGACTGCTAAAGAAGAAAAAACCGAGAAAAAAGCACCCGAATCAAAAATCAGCTTAGAACCATTAAAACCCAAATCCCCGGTATATGGTGATGCTACATTAGAATTGGCAAATCATAAAGTGAATTCAGGTGGAGAAGTGGAGTTTGATTTTAAGGTAAGCAATTATACCCTAGGAGAACAAACCTCTGATGCTGAAGGAAAAGGACTGGCCAATTCGTCAAAAGGACAACATATTCACTTTATTGATAACAATGGTCCTTATTCAGCGCATTATGAAAGTACTTTTTCAAAAGAACTTGAAGAAGGAAATCACGTGATCCTGGCCTTTCTTTCACGTTCTTATCACGAGAGTGTAAAATCTGGCAAAGCCGCACTAATCACTCAACTGCAGATAGGTGAAGGAGCTGAACTACTTGACCTTGACCAACCGATAATGTTTTACAGCAGGCCTAAAGGCACTTATAAAGGCAAGGATACTGAAAATGTACTGCTGGATTTTTATCTGCACAATGTCGATTTATCCCTTGATGGTTATAAAGTAAGGGCGTTGGTTAATGGAGAGGAATTTTTGCTTACCAAGTGGGCCCCATTTGTAATCAAAGGAGCTCCAAAAGGAGAACTTAACATTAAACTTGAATTGCTCGATGCTAATGATGAGCTAGTGGATGCTCCTTTTAATCCTGTTGAAAGAACAGTTACGCTGGAAGAATAACAATAAAGTAAATACAAGCACAAAAGAGAGGCGGCCTGGAATGAGGCCGCCTCTCTTTTTTAATTATAAACCTTGTTTACGTCCATCCACATTGAAAATCAGTCTTGTTTTTGTGTATTACCACTGTTTCCGCTCGCGTCTCGCGAGTGGCCTATCCATGCGCAAAAATACTTTGTCTCCACCCTCTGATCAAAGATCTCAAAGCACACTAATTTGCCCTTATAAAAGGGGGAAATGTCAGGTTTAAAGCCCGGACTATTCATCAATAAGAACGATTTGATTGAAATATTAACCACCTCACTTTTCTTTACGAATCTGATCTAATAAACGCTCAAAATATTCCATAAACGATTCCCCCTTTTTTATAGGAAAGTTTTCTACAGAAGAGGCAAATTGATCAATTAGTTTATTGTAACGGGCAAAAACTTCTTTCAGCCTTTCCTCATCGCCTGTTTCCCAATACTGTCCTTCATCGGTCACTTTGAATTCCGAGAAATATTTTTTGTTCAGGTACTTCAGCAGGTGAATAATGATCTTGTGTGTTTCGATACCTGCATATTGGGTTTTTACAGAGAGCATGTACAAATATTCCTGTTCCGTCTGAGCAGCTGTTTTTCCAAAAAATTTCAAATGTGGCAAACTCGACATTCTACCATTAGATAAGAAAGTCAGAGATACAGTTTCGCATTCGGGCGGAGTGAAATTAATACCATAAATGCGTTGATTGTAGGTTTCTTTATCTAAGGATTGAGCTGGGAAATCAGTATCAAAAACAAAGTACTTCCATTTGTATATTTTTGCAATATCTTCTACCTCCTCAATCATTTGGGGAAGTGAAGCACCTTTTTTGAATTTACCACTGTAATGAATACTTAATCCCATAATGAATTTTTTTTATCGGTAAAAATTGTGTTAGAAGCTAAATTATTTTTTTGAGCTTATAAAACTGAATTTTGTTTTACTTTTTTCAGCTTTTCCTATTTGAATTTGTTTGGTACCTAGCATTTAGTGCTTTAGATTTTTCACCAGCTCTGTCCTCAAAACCATCCAACCACTTTGCACAACTGTTTGTAATATTCACGCCTTTTTTCGTTATGAATATTTGGATAAGTGTAACTTTGTTGAAACCCGGCTTGCTGATTATCTAAAGGTCGGATTTTAAATAATATAGATTAAGCATTGATTCGGGTAAATGAAAGTAGGTATATTTTTCGGGGGCAATTCCAGGGAGCGTGAAATCTCCTTTGCTGGTGGTCGCACCGTTTACGATAATCTAAACAAAAGCATTTTTACTCCTGTCCCCATTTTTGTGGACAGCCTGAAACAGTGTATCCTGCTCGATTGGAAATACATCTACAAAGGCACTATCCGTGATTTTTATCCTCCTGCCCAGTTTTGTAAAAGCAATGTCCATAATTTTCAGGTGTATATTGACAGTCTGCAGGAATTGCCCAAGGACAAGCTTGAAGAAATTGCCAACAGTGTGGGCAAACGCATAGAATGGCATGAATTGCCACAATACATCGATTTTGCCTTTTTGGCCCTGCACGGTCGCTTTGGTGAAGATGGGCAAATTCAGGGTCTGCTTTCTGCCTTTGATATTCCCTACAGTGGTTCGGGTTTACTGCCTTCCACAATAGGCATTAACAAAAGCTTCCAAAAGGAGTGGGCAAGGGACACCAAATTCGGCACTCCTGATTTTTTTATCCTTAATAAAACAGATTGGAAGCCTGAAAATGCAAGTGAACTGCTCAAGCACAGTAAAGAGAAACTGGGCAATCATTTTGTGATTCGTCCTGCCAACCAGGGTTCTTCCATTGGTATCAGTATATTGGAAAATCCGGAGCTCAAAGATTTGGTGAAAGCCATTCGCAAGGGGTTTTTTATAGAAGAAATTGCTGCGGAAAAATGGAATGCGCTGAATGAACAGGGCAAAACTGCATTTATCCGAAATCTGATTGATATCCGCGAGGGCATTGGCCTGCCTTTGCTGATGGAGGAGGAGTTGGTATATGATCCTGTTGATTTGCTGAACAAAATCGATAATCATTTTAAGCAATCCGATAAAAGCCTTTTTCTACAGGCATTGGACAATGAGCAGGATTTGATTTTTGAATCTTTTATAGATGGCCGCGAATTTTCCTGTATTGTAATTGAGGATTTGTATGGAAAGCCCGTTGCGTTGCCACCAACTGAAATAGTTAAAGGCAAAGAACTTTTTGATTATCGCTCAAAATACCTGGCTGGTTTATCTCGTAAGCAAACGCCCATAAACCTTCCGGCAGAACAGGTCAATATGATTCGCGACAGGTGCGTGACGATGTACCAATCGCTGCATTTTGATGTCTATGCCCGCATTGACGGATTTATTCAAAAGGACGGTACTATTTTCCTGAATGATCCCAATACTACTTCAGGTATGCTGCCATCTTCCTTCTTTTTTCACCAGGCAGCGGAAATCGGACTGAATCCTTCCCAATTTTTGACCTACCTGATATGGGCCAGCCTAAAAGCGAGAATCCGAAACGCGGGAATCATAAATTCAAAATGGAATGCCCTGCTGGAAAAACTCAATACGGAATTGGCCGAAGCAGATAAATCGGAATTTGAACAGAAAAAAATAGCAGTACTGCTCGGAGGCTTTTCATCGGAGCGGCATATTTCGGTAGAAAGCGGCAGGAATATTTTCGAAAAACTGGCTTCCAGTTCTGTTTATGAACCCATACCTGTTTTCTTAAGCGGATCGGAGCTAAAGCATGTGATGCATCGCATTCCCATTAATATTTTACTGAAAGACAATGCAGATGACATTCGGGATAAGATCAGCAATTTCAGCAAACATCCGGTTATTGAGCAAATTAAAAGCGAATGCAAGGCCATTACCGAAAAATTCACCCCTGCACCACCTTTGTTTGAGCCGGTTCCACTAGATTATTCAGACCTTAAAAAACAGGTGGATGCCGTGTTTATTGCTTTGCACGGCAGACCGGGAGAAGACGGTGCCGTTCAGGAACACCTTGATACATTGAATATTCCATACAATGGTTCAGGTGTAGCTTCATCCAAAACTACCATCAATAAATACGAGACCTTGCACATTTTGAAAAAGCATGGTTTTAAAGTGGCCGATCAATTGTTGCTCTCCAAACAGGAATATATGAATCCGGATTTTTCGGCTAAACAAATCACCCAATCTATAGCATTGCCGCTGATTGCTAAGCCATTGGATGACGGTTGCAGTTCGGCAGTAAAGAAAATCAATACAATTGCTGACTTAGAAGCTTATTTGAAAATCATTTTTCGCGACAATGATGCTGTGCGAGATAGCGAAGCTTCAAATACGCTTAAACTGAACGACAAAGAAGAGTTTCCTGCCAAACAGGAAGTTTTGCTCGAGTCTTTTATAGGGGCTGAAGGCGCAAAATATTTTATGGAAATTACGGGCGGAATGCTTTCTCATTTTGACAAGTCGGGAAATAAATACATAGAAGTATTTGAACCTTCAGAAGCCCTGGCGGGAAGCGAAATTCTTTCTCTGGAAGAGAAATTTTTGGCAGGAGAGGGGCAGAATATTACTCCTGCCCGTTTTGGCAATACGATGGAAGAATACGATATTATTTCAAAACAGGTAAAAGCTACTTTGAAGCGAGCAGCAGAAATTTTAAATGTGGAAGGTTATTGCCGGATAGATGCCTTTGTAAGGGTTTTTGAGGATTTAAGTGTGGAAACACTTATAATTGAAGTAAATTCGCTGCCGGGAATGACTCCCGCGACTTGTATATTTCACCAGGCAGCTATCAATGGCTACAAGCCTTTTGAATTTATAGATAAGATATTGGATTTCAGCTTTAAAAGACAATCAATTGAAGCTCATTAAGCTCATATTTACAAAATTTTTCTGGATCAATATTGTATTGGCCATGCTTTTTATAAGTGCAGGTATTTGGATAACATTTACAGCATTAGACAGTTATACCAAGCATGGTGAAACCATTACGGTGCCTGATTTGCGTGGATTGACTTTAAAGCAGGTGAAAATTTACCTCAATAAAAAACAATTGGAATACGCGGTTATTGATTCTGCTTTCACAGTAGATGAACCGCCCACAACTGTGCTCGATCAGGATCCCAAAGCGGCTTCTAAGGTGAAGGAAAACCGAAAAATTTATTTAACCATCAATGCTACTCAGCCACCTAAAGTAAAAATGCCCGATCTTATAGATAAATCACTGAGACAGGCTTCTATAGAATTGGAGTCCTGGAGTTTGAAAGTAGGAGAGTTGAGTTATAAACCTGATCTGGCACAAAATGCAGTGCTCGATCAGTTGTATAATGATTCTACAATTGCACCGGGAGCTTTATTACCTAAAGGTTCTGTAGTGGATCTGGTATTGGGAGATGGCTTTGGCAATACGACTATAGAAGTGCCCAATTTGAGTGGGCTTACATTAGAAGAAGCCAAATGGAGCCTTATTGCCTCTTCACTGAACCTTGGTGCTGTTGTCTATGACGAAACAGTGGAAGACAGTACTGAAGCAGTAATTTACAGTCAAATCCCTGAATTTGTAGAAGAAAATCCAAGAACACTCAATATGGGAGAGTCAATTGACGTTTTCCTGACCAAAGAATTGCCTGAGTCAGTACAGGGGCATATTGATACAACAGATAATGAAGCAATTATCGATGAATTTATTGAAGATGCAGATTAATCCTGCCTTATTCCTATTTTGTATAATAACCATTGCTGTGCAGCTTTCTGCCCAGGAACGCATCTATGATCTGGGTTACAATCCTCAGCTTTATCACAGCAACTACAATCCCGATGCAGTCAATCAATTGGGACTTGTGAAAAATAATTACCTGATTGTTCCCGATACGATTAATATTCCTTTTTTGGAAGATTTTGCAAGAGATCGTTTGTTTCAGCGCAAACCCTGGAACAACCTTGTGTTTGATACCATTTTGCGTTCCGTACAATTGGGAAGTATTACAGATTCCCTTGAGTTTATGTTTGATGATACCTCCTGGAATTATACTGTAAATGGGAGTACGCTTGACTCTACACCAAAAATGCGGGACACTTTAATCTTAAATAATGATCAATTTGATCCGCAAATTACTACAGATACACTTATAGTATGGCCTGCGTTTTATCGCTATACACTTAATGGCGGTACACTTGATTCTGTAAAAGTTGAACCGGATTCCACTATCGTTTACAGTGAATTTAAATTGATTCGCGACCCGAATGCGCGATGGTTGGAAAACCAGGTTTTTATCAACAGCACCAATGTGCTCGAAAAACTCAGTAATAATGTAGCCACATTTGACGGGCTAAATGAAAACGGGCTGCCCTATGACCCAGATCAAACAAATAGCGGCCCGGCTGATACGCTCACATCTCAGGCGATGGATTTGAGCAGTTTTTCTTTTAACGATAGTTTATACCTCAGCTTTTTCTATGTCTCTACAGGGCTGGGAAACAAACCTGAACCTGAAGATTCCCTTATATTGGAGTTTAATAAAAATGGAGTTTGGGATATTGTATGGAGTAGCCCCGGTTTTGCCTCTGTTAATGATGTAATAGAAGATTGGAAAGCGGTTATAATACCGATTGATGATAATTTTTATTTTACAAAAACCTTTCAATT
The DNA here is from genome assembly GCA_040877935.1 of Chitinophagales bacterium. Classification (NCBI taxonomy): domain Bacteria; kingdom Pseudomonadati; phylum Bacteroidota; class Chitinophagia; order Chitinophagales; species Chitinophagales bacterium. Next base: position 2,762 of record JBBDNB010000038.1, on the reverse strand, counting down.
TAGATTTAGAAACAAAGCCACACTTACCGGAAACAATGACCATTGGCATATTGACTACATTTATCTTGCAGCCAATAGAAGTGACATAGATACAGTGATGCGCGATGTTTCGGTTTTAAATCCCCCGACTAATTTTTTAGACAGATATACCAGTATGCCCTGGAATCAATATGAGGGTTTTGAAGCGCAGGAAACGGCTGAAGAGCTTTTTCTTTCATTTAAAAATAATTTTTCGGTAGCGCAAACCATTAGTTTCTCCTATCAGGTAAATGAAATAGATGGGAATAATATTTATAATATTTACGATTTCCCTACACAGGGCACATCCCTACCACCTTTTTCTCCTTTCTCTATTGGTTTTCCCACTTCAAATTTTGTGCCTTTTAATATCAATACGCAAAGCGATTCAGTTTTGATAGAATTGACTTCCTATATAGATGAGATTCCTTCAGCTTTAAGTACAAATACAGATACAGCACGAATGCTTGTGCCTTTTTACAATTACCTGGCTTATGACGATGGCAGTGCTGAAAAGGCATATGGACTTGAAGGACCCGGGCTGAAAAATTTCGCCTATGAATTCAACCTGAATGTACCTGATACATTGCGAGCCATTCAGTTTCATTTTACACAGATCAATTTTGATGCATCCGATCTGCTTTTTACGCTTAAAGTTTGGAGCGAAATCAATTTAAGTGGAAATGGAAATGATGTATTGATCTATGAAAAAGAATTTCAAAAGCCAAGATACGTGGCGCGAAAAAATGGCTTTGTAACTTATAGGCTGGACACTCCATTATTGGTGAGTGGTTCATTTTATGTCGGTTGGGACCAGACTGATGAAGAAAATATTCAGGTTGGTCTCGATTTGAACAATTCAGCCCAATCCTACATGTATTATAAAATCGGTAATAATTGGAACAACTCACTGGTTGAAGCTGCGCCTATGATCCGTCCGATATTGGGCAAAGAGTTGCCGGTAGCTGTGCCGGAAATTGAAGCAAAAGCTGCGCCTGAGTTTACAATTTACCCCAATCCTTCCAATGCGGTTTACAATATAAAGGTAAGTGAAGCCGGAAAATATACCTACAATATCTTTGATCTTCAGGGCAAAAGGGTGCAGAACGGCAGCTTTTTTGGAGATCGGGAGCAGTTTTCCCTTCAAAGGGAAGTAGCAGGTTTTTATTTGCTGCAAATTGCTGATCTCGATGAACAGAAATCCTATGCATTCCGTTTGATCAAATTATAATGGAAATTCAAAAACATGAAAACAAAGCAATCGTATTTTTTGATGGAGATTGTGTGTTTTGCAGCGGCAGTGTACAGTGGGTAATGCAAAATGAGAAAAGCGAAGAATTGTACTTTGCAGCACTGCAAACTGATTTTGCAAAAGAATTTTTACCGGCTCAGAATTTAGACCTCGAATCATTGCCCGACAGCATATTGTTGTGGTATGAAAATCAATTGTTTGTAAAATCTGAAGCAGCACTTAAAATAGCTGAATACCTGAAATTTCCCTTGTCATTGATTCGTGTATTTAGCATACTACCAACAGCTTTTAATAATTTCTTTTACGATTTTATCGCCCGTAATCGCTATGATTGGTTTGGTAAAAGAGAAAGCTGTTTTAGGCCCCTGCCAGAAGAAAAAGATAGGTTTTTGAGTGAGTGAATTCACGTTTTTTCAATGGGTCATGCCCCATTGGAGTTATAGGGAATTGCCGTAGCAATACACCCAGCCGTTGAATTAAAAAAAATCGTATCTTCACTAAAATATTTGTAAAATGATAGATTATAAACAAATAATTACGATAGAACCCGGAAAACGTGGAGGAAAACCATGTATCAGAGGTATGAGAATAACTGTTAGTGATGTACTTGGGTGGTTAGCCGCTGGTATGACTGTTCAAGATATACTGTCTGATTTTGACGAATTGACTGAGACAGACATTTATGCTGTATTAAGTTACGCTGCCGATAGAGAAAATAAAATTTACCAGATTGCCATATGAGATTTTTGTTTGACCAAAATATCTCACATAGGATTTTAAAGTTGATTCCTGAAGAATATTCTGACTCTACTACAGTTAAAAATGCAAGCCTTATAAATGCTCCTGATAGAGAGATATGGGAATTTGCTAAAATCAATGATTATATTATAGTTACACAAGACTCTGATTTCAATGATTTGAATTCCTTGTATGGATTTCCCCCAAAGATTATTTGGATGCGCACAGGAAATCTAAAAACAGAGTCAATTGTTGATATTCTAATTGATTATTCGTCTGAGATTAATAAATTCATCAATGACAGTAAACATGGGTGTTTCAAAATATTTAGATTAAAAACAGAATAACACCCATAGTTGGCGCATGAGGAGTAGGCTAAGAGCAAAGCTCGCCTATCCAGTTCGGGCAAGCCTGCATGTGCCTTTATTCCAAAACAAGCATTTACCAATTTCCCATTCCAATGACGATAGACTTCCAAAGTCTTTGAGACTTGGGAAGTCTGGGTACTTCCTCCCAGCTCGCTCAATATTTGACTCGTTGTCAAAGCGCATCAGCCATCTTGTGCGATTTCAAATATCTAAGTCAACAAAAGTATCGCTGCCCAAAAACAAGCTGCTCATTTCTATAGATGAAGATTCCACATAAATTTTCTTGGGAAAATTTTCTGGAATGACGAGGAATTTACCTGGGTTTTATAGGAACTGTCCTTTAGTATTGCAGTGAAGTAAAAATGGAAACATAGTTATTATCACCA
>JBBDNB010000037.1 GCA_040877935.1 Chitinophagales bacterium | reverse complement strand
CTCGAACCCGCGACCCCATGCGTGACAGGCATGTATTCTAACCAACTGAACTACCGGACCAATATTTTAAAGAACATCTCCCCCCGAAAGGGTGCACAAATATAAATCGATTTTGCAGAATTGAAAACTAAAATCAGATTTTTTATTCCCTTATCTTTGTTTCTACTTTGCCAACACAGCAAAAATCTTAGCATTATGGTTTTTTTAGAATTCGAACAACCCATCGCAGAGCTCTTTGAACAACTGGAAAGCCTGAGGCAGGTAGGGGAAAAAGGAGGCATAGATGTATCAAAAGGAGTTCGTGAATTAGAAGGAAAAATACTTAAAAAAAGAAAAGAAATTTATTCCAAACTCAATCGCTGGCAACGCGTTCAATTGAGCAGACATCCCGAAAGGCCCTACACACTTTTTTATTTAGACAAGCTTTGCAGTAGATTTCAGGAACTGCACGGTGACAGAAATTTCGGTGATGATAAAGCCATCGTAGGTGGATTTGGTGAATTCGATGGACAAACTGTAATGTTTATCGGCCATCAAAAAGGCGTGAACACCAAAATGAGGCAATACCGAAATTTTGGAATGCCCAATCCGGAAGGTTATAGAAAAGCCTTGAGACTGATGAAGCTCGCTGAAAAATTCAACAAACCCATTGTTACTTTTATCGACACTCCGGGAGCATATCCAGGAATAGAAGCCGAGCAACGCGGACAGGCCGAAGCCATTGCCCGAAACCTCTTTGAAATGACACAGCTCAAAGTACCCATTATCAGTATTATTATTGGAGAGGGAGCATCGGGGGGTGCAATAGGTATTGGTTTGGCAGATAAGATTTACATGCTTGAAAACACATGGTATTCTGTAATTTCCCCTGAGTCCTGTTCTTCCATATTGTGGCGAAGCTGGGAAAACAAAGCACAAGCTGCCGAAGCACTTAAACTAACTGCACCTGATATGCTGGAGTTTAAGTTGATTGATGGTATTATAAAAGAACCCTCCGGTGGCGCACATCACGATCCAAATGATATGTCAGAAATAATTCGTGTTGAATTAAAAAAAGCATTAAAACCTTTATTAAAAATGGATCCGGAAAAAAGAATAGAACAGCGCATTAAAAAATATGAAAACATAGGTGTTTTCGAGACAACCTGATTTTATGTCATTACTCATATCCATAAGACAGAAATTACACCGTTTCTTTTTAAAAAGAAAAATCAGTAAACAATCCTATGCGCACAAAACCATCAATCTAAGTGAAGCAAAAAGCATAAGCATATTGTTTGATGCAGATCAACAAGCAGAAGCAGATCAAATAATAAGCTGGGCAAATGAGCTCAAAAAATCAGGAAAAGATGTTCAACTGCTGGCCTATTTGCCATACAAGTTAAAAGAATATACCCCCCCCTACCCCTATTTCACCAATAAATCGATCAACTGGCTCTTTTTTCCTGTAAGCGAACAAGTGGAGCAATTTACCAATAATAGATGCGATATACTATGCTGTCTATTTATAAAGGAAAACTTAACTTTGGAGTCTATAGCAGCAATGTCAAATGCACAATTCAGAGTAGGAAAATTCAGCGAAGGCAAAACCTACTGCTTTGATTTTATGATCAACCTGGACAAAAATGCATCAGTCGCTGAACTCATCCCTCAGATGAAACATTTTTTAAATAAAATTAAACTCAGAAGAAATGTATCAACAATTTAAAGGAACCGGAGTAGCATTAGTTACTCCATTCCTAGCAGACGGAAGCATAGATTTTAAAGGGCTTGAAAACCTCATTGAACATACCATAAAAGGAAATGTAGAATACCTGGTAACAATGGGTACTACAGGCGAATCGGCCACATTGAGCAGAAAAGAAAGGCATAAAGTCATGGATTTTACCATTGAAAAAGTCAAAGGACGTGTACCAATTGTCGCGGGTTTCGGAGACAACAATACCGCTGCTCTTATTGAAGAAATGGAAGCCTACCATTTCAAAGGCATCAGCGCCATTTTATCTGCCAGCCCTTATTATAACAAACCCACTCAGGAAGGTATTTACGCGCACTACAAAGCACTTGCTGAAAAAGCCCCCAAACCAATAATTCTCTATAATGTACCGGGAAGAACTGCATCTAACATAACTGCAGAAACAACCCTTAAACTTGCTCGTGATTTTAAAAATATCATTGGCATCAAAGAAGCATCAGGTGATCTTGTGCAATGCATGAAAATTGTAAAACACATTCAGCGGAAAGATTTCCTCATTATTTCAGGAGAAGACCCACTCACACTTCCAATGCTATCTTTTGGAATGGATGGTGTAATTTCTGTTGTTGCCAATGCATTTCCTTATGATTTTTCTGAAATGGTACGCCTCGGAATGAAAGGCAATTTTCAAGAGGCTTCAAAATACCATTTCAAGTTATTGAATATTATTGAATTGCTTTTCAAAGAAGGCAATCCCGCTGGAATAAAAGCTGCATTGTATATCAGAAATGTATGTGATGTGTATGTGAGACTCCCGCTGGTACATGCTTCAGACAATCTCACCATGACCTTGAAAAATGCAATAAAGGACATTAAGTAGCCGATTTGCTGCATTGTTTTTCAATTGCAAGAGAATACTTAAAGTCTTATCTTTGCAGACTGTGAAAAAGAAGAGCTTTCATATCTATATTCTATATTTGGTAATAATAGGACTGGGTTTCAGTTCCTGCCAACAATCTTATCAGAAAATTCTGAAAAGCAACGATCTGGAATACAAGTATCGAAAAGCCAAAGAATTTTACGATAAAGAAAAATACCACAAGGCACTACCCATTTTTGAAGAGCTGATTACACTTTACAAAGGCACAAAAAGCATTGATGAATACTATTATCTCTACGCCATGTGTCATTTTGAGCAGGCCACTTATCTTATTGCAGCATTTCACTTCAAAAATATTTACGATTCTTATCCATTCAGTCAATATGCAGAAGAAAGCCTTTACAGAAATGCATTGTGCTATGACAATCTATCACCCCGAGTTTCTTTGGATCAAAGCAATACACAAAAAGCCATCGAGTATTATCAGCTTTTTGTAAACAGTTACCCTGAAACCGACAAGATGGAACTGTGCAACAATGCCATTAAAAGATTGCGCAGAAAACTAGAAATCAAAGATTTTAAAAGTGCAGAGCTTTATTACAGAACATTCAGGTATAAAGCCGCAGCAGTATCTTTTGAAAATGTGTTAGAAAAATATCCCGATACACAGGATGCTCAAAAAATTCAGCTTTATATTGTTAAATCCTATTTCAAATACGCAGAGAATAGTATTCGCAGCAAACAATTAGAGCGGTATAAAATTGCCCTGGATGCATTTGAAAACTTCGAAAAGGATTACCCCAAAAGCCCTCTGTTAGCAGATGCCAGGGAAGTGCAACAATCAATATTGAAAGAAATTGAAAATTCAGAACTTGTAAATAACTAATACCATGCTTAAGAAAAATAATGAATTCTCTATCAGTCCATTTGCCGAAACGCGCAATATGGATGTTATTCATGAAAAAACCGGTAATTTTTATAAATCATTGGTAATCATGTCTAAGCGAGCAAATCAAATCAATGACGAGTTGAAAACAGAATTGCTTGCAAAGCTCAATGAGTTTGCCACAACTTCTGACAATCTGGAAGAAGTATTTGAAAACCGTGAGCAAATTGAGATCTCAAAATATTATGAAAAACTTCCCAATTCTGCTGTAATGGCTCTGGATGAGTTTTTGAATGATGAAATCTACTACAGGGAAAAAGGTGAAGAACTGAAATAATACACATGTTGAAAGGCAAAAAAATATTGATCGGACTTTGCGGAAGCATTGCTGCCTATAAAACAGCCTTTCTAATTAGAACCCTTGTAAAACAAGAAGCTGAGGTACGTGTAATCATGACGGCCTCAGCAACTGAATTTATTACCCCATTAACACTTTCTACACTTTCTAAAAACCCTGTATTACAGGAGTTTAAAAAAGAACGCGGTGAATGGAACAATCATGTTGAACTCGGACTATGGGCTGATTTAATGCTCATTGCACCGACATCTGCCAATACCATTGCTAAATTGGCAAATGGCCTCTGCGACAACCTGCTTTGCGCTGTTTATCTCTCAGCTAAATGCCCCGTATTCTTTGCTCCAGCTATGGATATGGATATGTGGAAACACCCTGCTACTCAAAGTAATATTCAAACATTGAAATCTTATGGGGATCAAATAATACCCGTAGAAAAAGGGGAGCTGGCCAGTGGACTTGAGGGCGAAGGCAGAATGGCTGAACCCGAAAACATCGTAGCTTTCCTGGAAAATCACCTTACTGCGAAAAAAAAAAGTAAAACGGCATTAAGCGGAAAAAATGTACTGATAACTGCCGGCCCAACACAGGAAGCCATTGACCCAGTTCGCTATATCAGCAATCACTCCTCCGGAAAAATGGGGCTGGCTTTGGCACAAGCACTACAAGAGAAAGGAGCAAAAGTACATTTAATCATTGGCCCTCATAATCTTGAAATACCGGAAGGCATTAAAGTTTACCCGGTAACTTCAACACTTGAAATGCTTGAACAAGCAGATGCACTTTTCGAAAAATGTACAATTGGAATATTTGCAGCAGCAGTTTCTGATTATCGCCCGGCAAATGTTTCCAGCGAAAAAATCAAAAAAAGTGACAAAAACCTGCAAATTGAACTGACAAAGAACCCCGACATTTTAAAGCAAATGGGCAAAAAGAAAAAAGCGGGACAAATACTGGTAGGCTTTGCACTGGAAACCAATAATGCCGAAAGCAATGCGTTAAAGAAACTGAAAGAAAAAAACCTGGATTTTATTGTGTTGAATTCGCTCAGTGAAAAAGGAGCCGGTTTTGCATTCGATACCAATAAAATCAGTATATTTTCAAAAAATGGCAGTAAAGAAGATTTCCCTTTAAAATCAAAAGATGAGGTGGCCGATGATATTATTTCAGCCATCTTGAAACTGATTTGAAATTTTTCATTGATCAACAAATGAAATTGAACAATCAAAAACAAAGGAAATTAAAAAATAAATTTATTTTTAAGCTATTGGATTTCGCTAAAAAAGAAATAAATCAATGAAACAAGCGCTTCTCATTCTAATCCTTTCCATACTTACACTTCACCTTGCTGCCCAAGAACTAAATTGCCGTGTGGAAGTAATGTCACAAAGAGTACAAAATGTAGACCCCCAGGTTTTCAAAACACTGGAACAAAGTGTCTATGAATTTTTGAACAACCAAAAATGGACTACTGAAAAATACAAAATAGAAGAACGGATCGAATGTTCTATCATGATCAATGTAATGGAACAACAGGGGCAGGACAATTACAAAGCCTCTTTAAATATTCAATCTTCACGTCCTGTATTCAACAGTTCCTACAATACTACCGTAATCAATCATGTTGACAATGAATTTGTATTTGAATACGTGGAGTTTGAGCCCCTGCAATTCAATCCCAATACTTTCACTTCCAATCTCACTTCCTTACTGTCATTTTACGCCTACCTCGTTATAGCTATGGATATGGAAACTTTTGCACCAAATGGCGGAGAGGAATATTTGAATATGGCACAAAGCATTATTAACAATGTGCCTCAAAACCTGGGTGATAAAGCCCCCGGATGGCGGCCTTTTGAAAGTAATAACAATCGCTACTGGATCATAGAAAATATAATGAACAGAAGATTTACAGGTTTGAGAGAAACTTATTATGAATACCACATCAACGGGCTTGATAAAATGTATGAAAATCCGATTGAAGGCCGCAATAATGTTTTAGCAGCGTTAGAAAAACTCAAACCCATTGTAGAGCAATCACCAAACTCCATTGGCCTACAAATGTTTTTCAATGCCAAGAAAAATGAGCTGATCAAAATGTTCAGCGGTGCACCATCCAATGAAAAGGTAAAGGCTCAACAATTATTACGAGAAGTAAATCCCGGAAAATCAGAGGATTACAATGCCATCACTCAATAATTCCACAAGAAACAAAGTGCTACACCCTTAGTTTTTCATATTTAGCACTTTCAAATCAAACTATACAAGCCCAGAATGGGCGACATCTCCCAAAAACATGTGTCAGCCTGCCAAGACATTTATCGTCTTGGCACATTTTCAAAGCCCTGAAAGGGCGGCATCCAAAAAAAATGTGTGGCAGCGCATTTTAAAAGGACGGAATACCATTAAAAATGCATTTTAGCACCACCTTAATTTATCCATCAAAAGAAATAATGTCTTTTTGCACAGCTTTATTTAGATTTATGCTGCAATAAAAAATCAATGATTCAGCAACTCAGCATACAGAATTATGCCATCATCGATCAATTGGAAATCAATTTTGATCAAGGGCTGAACATCATTACCGGAGAAACCGGTGCCGGAAAATCCATACTGCTTGGTGCCCTCTCCCTCATTCTGGGCGACAGGGCCGACCTTTCCACACTGCTCAATAAAAACGAAAAATGCATCATCGAAGGACAATTCGATATCAAAAACTACGGCCTCAAAACCTTTTTTGAGAAAAACGACCTCGACCATGATGCCCTCACTTTCCTCAGAAGGGAAATCCTTCCCTCCGGAAAATCCCGCGCCTTTATCAACGACACCCCGGTGTCGCTCAATATCCTAAAGGAAATCGGCCGACAACTGGTCAATGTACATTCGCAGCACCAAACCATCGCTTTGAGCAATAGCAATTTCCAGCTCCAATTGATAGATGCGCTGGCGAATACTGAAAATGAAAAACGTGAATTTGCCCAAATTCTAAGCGAATACAAAAGCAAGCAAAAAACCCTCAAAGCACTCATTGCCAAAAACAATGAAGAAGGCAAGGACACCGATTACCTTGAATTTCAGCTAAAGGAATTACAGGAAATCCCTCTGGAGGAAATCGACAAAGAAGCCTTGGAAGAAGAACTGCAGACCTTGGAAAATGCCGAGGAAATCCAGCAGACCTTGACCAAGCTCATTGCCTCCATCAGTGGCGAGGAATTTTCCGTAGAGCAAAGCATGAGGGAAATCGATCAAATGCTGCGCGAACTGAGCGACAGCAGCAAGCAGTTCCAGCCCCTCAGCGAACGCTTCAATTCCGTTTTCATCGAATTGCAGGACATCTGCAATGAAATAGAACATTCCGGCCGCGATATCGAGGTGGACGAAGAAAAGCTGCAAGAAACCCAGGATTTGCTCAACACCCTCTACCGACTGGAAAAAAAGCACCAGCGCGAAGGAACCGAAGCCCTGCTGCTATTCCAGCAAGAATTGGAAGAAAAGATAGAATGGGCCAAAAATGCCGATGAAAAAATTGCGACATTGGAAGCAGAAATCCAGCAAATTGGCACAAAACTAAAAGACAAGGGAGCCGAAATAAACAAAAAGCGCAGCAAGCAACTGCCCGAAATAAAAGAAAAGGTCGCCACCCTACTATCGGAAATGGGCATGCCCCACGCCTCTATTTTCCCCGAACTAATTCCCCTGGAAATAGAAGCAGCAAGACCCGATGGACTCGATCAGGCAATGATCCGATTTACTGCCAACAAAGGTGCACAACCGCAGGAACTCAAAAAAGTAGCCTCGGGCGGAGAGCTCTCCCGCCTCATGCTGGCACTCAAATCCATAGTAGCCGAAGGCACCGCCCTGCCCACCCTTATTTTTGACGAAATCGATTCCGGTATTTCCGGGGAAATCGCCTATAAAGTGGGCGCCATCATGCAAGAATTGGCACAAAATCACCAGGTAATCTGCATTACCCACCTGCCGCAGATGGCATCTAAAGGAAAAAAGCATTTCTTTGTATTCAAGGAAACAAAAGACACGCACACATTGACCCGCATCAAGGAGCTGAAACAAGAAGAGCGCATTCAGGAGCTGGCGAAAATGCTGAGCGGAAAAGACCTAACCGAAACAACATTGGCAAACGCACGAGAACTATTAAACCAATAAAAAATGAGTGGAATCTTAAAAGGAAAAAAAGGAATTATTTTTGGAGCACTGGATGAAAAATCCCTCGCCTGGCAAGTGGCACTAAAAGCCAAAGAACAAGGAGCCGAATTTGTGCTCAGCAATGCCCCCGTGGCCCTGCGCTTCGGCAAGGTCAAGGAACTGGCAGCAGAAACAGGCGCAGAACTCATCCCCGCAGACGCCACCAATCTCGAGGATCTGGAAAAACTCATCACCCAATCCATGGAGATACTGGGCGGCCCGGTCGATTTTGTGCTGCACTCCATCGGCATGTCGGTCAATATCCGCAAAAACATCCCCTACACCGATATCAATTACGATTACTACCTCAAAGCCCTCGATATATCCGGGCTCTCCTTCCACAAAATCTTGCAGACCTGCTGGAAACTCGATGCCATCAAGGAATGGGGCTCCGTAGTGGCCCTCACCCACATTGCCGCACAGCGCAGCTTTCCCGGCTATGGTGACATGGCAGAAGCCAAGGCCGTACTCGAATCCATAGCCCGCAATTTCGGGCAATTTTACGGGCGCAAGAAAAACGTACGCATCAATACCATCTCCCAATCGCCCACGCCCACAGCGGCCGGAGGCGGTATCGGAGGCTTCGATGCCTTTTTCAACTATGCCGATGAAGTCTCCCCCCTGGGCAATGCCACAGCCGAAAGCTGTGCCGACTATTGCGTCAGCCTATTTTCCGATTTCACCCGCATGGTCACCATGCAAAACCTCTACCACGATGGCGGTTTCTCCTCCACCGGAGTCAGCGAAGGCCTAATGGACAAACTGAGCTGAAAACTATAGTTGATCAGGCAAGCATCAATATTCAAATAAAAAAATGAATAAATAAACAAATAATCCGGGCGTGCCCTTTCAGGTCGGGCTGATCCGCTCTATCTTTTGTGCTGGCGCAAAGTGTTGCAAATGGCCTTTGAAAAGAGCTTCCGCTGGTCGCTTTTCCAAAGCCCGCAACACTAAGATGCGCCCAGCACAAAAGGATGCCGCTTCCATCCCTCACGCAGGTTTGCGTTTTTTAATTTCATTTACGATAATGAGGATATTGAGCGAAGTCGAAATGCCGGGATTGAAAACGAAATCCTTTAGAAAACACCAACTGTCAGACAGCTCTTTTGCAGCTATATAGTAGCTGTCAGACAGTTTTTGTTTTTTTACTCGGCACTAAAACGAGGTCAGCGAGCAAGGAATTGGATTGCATCTTGCAATTTTCAATGCAGCCAGAGGCTGACCAATAATCCACTCGCGAGACGCGAGCGGTGGCATTGGACAACTTGATTTAGAATATTTCAATATTCCATTATCTTTATCGTGCAAAACGGTGAATAAAACGCTATATAGTTGTGGCTAATTTGAAATGAAACAAATGTTGATAATAATATTACTTGCACTACTTGCAACAAATAGCTTCTGTCAGGATAGTAGCTTCTCAAACAACTATTTGACTGATCTTTTTAATGGATTTCCAATAAAAATGGACTTGGATTCTACAGAAGTCAAATTTCTGAGCCAGTCGGACTATGAAAAATCAAAAAACATTTACGACTCGACAAAAACTGATTACAGAAGATCCATAAATGGTACTTTACCGATTAAACTTCAACCTGAATCTGCACAAATTGAATATTTCTATGCGTATGAGTGGTGTGGTGGACCTAAGCATTCAAGAATAACAGCTTTGACATTAAATTACGGAACTGATGAAGAAAATAATTGTGAGAAACAACTAAAGACAATTGTCAAGGAACTAAAGCAACTGACCGAAAAGACAGAAAAATACAAAACCTATGCAGACGCAGGAAAAGTTGGATATGGGTATCAATTTTTTAAGAATAAGAACGACAAGTTTCCAATTTTGACAATTGACTTTACAGACAAAAGTTGCACAGGAACAGAGAACTACATGTTTATAGCTTACATAAGAAAAATAGATGAATAAAAACTAGCCACAACAGCACCTAAGAAAACATGGGGAGGGAAGTAGGTTACGCGAGGTTCGATCTTTGTGGCTACCTTTGTTTCGTACGGAGAGTAAACCACCTTGAAAAGCTCCACTTTTCTTAGTTGCGACACGTTGTATGCCATTTACAGACCGACCTCGATAACAAAATAACTTTTCAAACAAATGCAATATTTCAAAGTAGTTGACAATATAAATTCAGAAGTAACGATAGACACTAATAAGACGAATTATAGTTTAATATTAGTTAATAAAGACAAATATTCAGACCTTTTAGACTTTGTTACTCAATCATCAAGTGAACTTGATTTACCATTAGATTTTTACTTTAGTTTAAATAACAATATTTATTTATCCGGTAACGCATTCTTACAGAGGTTACCAAAATCAATTAACCGTGTTTTTGAAGTTGATATTCTAACAGGTAATTCTAAACACAGGGGAATTTATATTAAGGAAAGCGATTTAATAGGAATTATAGAAAGTCTTGACAAAATTGGTTTTGAATTATTTCAAGAAGGATTTTACTTATGGGAGAATATTTACGAAAAAGTTCGGACTGATAGTTACAGAGACAAACCAAGCAGAGAAAAATCATTTTTTCTTTTTGATAATTTAAAAGACTGCCAATATTATATAAACAATCATAAATGTGGTGGTCAAATCTGCGAAGTTGAAATTTTGGAGAAACGTTCATTATTTAAAGCCGATATGAATTTGTTAGACATTATTCCTAGCAACTATACTTTCAAACAAACAAAAGAACAGGTAGAAAAATATTGGTCAGGTAAGACATCGAACAAAATCGTAAATGAATATTTATTTCAAGGAATATGCAAACTAAAACCATTGTAGCTTGACCAAAACGGCAACACACGAGGCAAGCAAGCGGGCAGAGAGTGAATCACGATAGGTTGTGGCATTTTAGCTGCATTTGTTCGGTCGGTCAGATTAGAGCTTTTAATAATGATAACTTAGCACTTTAAATTTAAAACAGTTAACTTATGAAACACAAAAAGACAATTACAAGCGTTGCGTTTCTCCTCTTAGGTTTAGGAGGACTGAACGCCCAAGAAAGCCCAACCGCCTCAGGCGGAGATGCCACAGGCAGCGGAGGAACCGTTGCTTACAGCGTAGGACAAGTAGTTTATACCACAAACACAAGTACGTCTGGCACAGTAAGCCAAGGCGTGCAACAAACCTACGAAATATCTTCTGTTGGAATTAAAGAAACCGAACTGAACATTTCACTTTCGGTATTCCCTAACCCTACTGCCGATAATTTAACCTTGCAAATAAGCGATTACAACAACGAGCAGTTGTCGTATCAACTATTTGATTTACAAGGCAGATTACTAAACAAAGGTCAAGTAACTACACAGCAAACACAAATAAACACATCAGGTTTGCCCTCTGCTACTTACTTCATCAATGTTATAAACCAAGAAAACAAAAAAGTTCAATCATTTAAAATAATCAAAAATTAAGAAATCATGAAAAGAATAATTACAATTTGTGCAGCAATTTTAATGACTGCAAGCGTGTTTGCTCAATCACCAGAAAAAATGAGCTACCAAGCAGTTGTAAGAGACAATGCTAATAATTTAGTAACTTCTAATAGTATAGGAATTCGTATTCAAATTCTACAAGGTTCTGAATTTGGAGGAGCTGTTTATGTTGAAACACATACATCAACTACTAATGCTAATGGTTTGATGAGTTTAGAAATTGGGAATGGAACAGTTGTTAGCGGTAATTTCATCACAATCGACTGGACAGATGGCCCTTATTTTATCAAAACTGAAACTGATCCAACTGGAGGAACAAATTATTCCATATCAAGTACTAGCCAGCTATTAAGTGTGCCTTACGCATTACACGCAAAAAAAGCAGATTCTGTTAGTGGTGGAATAACCGAAACTGACCCTGTTTACACTGGTAGTCAGGCAAGCAATATCACCGCGATCGACATTGCTAATTTAAGTAATTTATCAGGAATGAACACAGGCGACCAAGATATTAGTGGTATATCAAATAATCAACAGGCCATACAAGATACCGCCTCCCAAATAAGATCAGATATTCCCGATGTAAGTGGTTTTATATCAAACGAAACCGATCCTTTATTCAGTTCATCAGTAGCAAGTGGAATAACTGGAACAGATACTACTTACTGGAACAATAAATTAGACAGCTACACCGAAACCGACCCAATCTTTGGAACATCAGTAGCAAGTGGAATAACTGGAACGGACACTACTTATTGGAACAACAAACAAGACCAATTAGTAGCAGGTACTAATATTGCCATTGTTGGTAATACCATTAGTGCAGCAGGTGGCAGTTCTTCCAATGATTTCTACTTAGGGCAAGACACCTTAGGTGGTATAGTTTTTTACATTTACTTAGACCAAAATGGAGACCAACACGGGCTTATTGTAAATAAAAACGAAAGCACAGCACAATGGCAGTCAAGTTTCACAACAACTAACGCAACACGGAGTTGGGATGGAGTTTACAATACTATCTTAATGACAGGCAGCCCTGCAGCAACTTATGTAAATGGATTAACGGATGGTGGTTTTACCGATTGGTATTTACCCTCTATTGACGAACTAAGCATTTTATGGCACAACCGATTCCATGCTAATAAAGCTTTAAATGCTGGTAGTTTTGCATTATTGTCAAATACTGCCCGCTATTGGAGTAGTACGGAGTACAATGCCTCGGACGCATTCTACTTCCTCAGCTACGGTTACTCGAACAACGGTAATAAGACAAGTACTTATAGTGTGCGTGCCGTTCGGGCTTTTTAACTATTTATCAATTTAATACCGCCAAGCTGTCGTTTTTTGTTAAACTGACAAGGAGTAAAATTTTTGTCGGTTTTTTTATAATTCACAATGAAACTCAACGAAACGCTAACATGGGCTAAAATCAAGTGGGCTGTTAGTGCTAAACGAAACCACTTTATGATTTCGGCTGATAAGTAAGTAGCTTTTAAAGCCCGCCTGCCCTTGCGCTCGTTTACCGCGTGGCTATTGCAGCAAAGCGAACGAGTGCATTTGATCTGAAATAGCCCGGCACGCATTCGCCTCTCACGGGCAGGCCTATCCCAGTTCGGGAAGGCCCGCTTGTGCCTTTATTAAGATTCCCCCCGCTGGTGTAAGAATGGCGCGCAAGCATAGAGTAAAGCCTTCTTGTACCTTCTATACAAAACCAAACTGCAACTTAAACCCAACGAGATTGCTCCCGACCTACTGGTACGGGACAGGCACTTTCCTTTCAGTCGATCGCAATGACGTTTTCAATCTAACAGAATGTACAATGGCAGTTGGCAATTCTAAAATAATGCGTAGAATTCGAAGTGAAAGCAGCGTTAAATTTCAAGCTGTCTGAGCCAAACGGATTGAACTCAGTTACAACCAATATAATGGCGAGTTCTTGAAATTTAGCTGATAAGCAAAGAATTCAGCAGAATTTTAGACTGCCTAGATTTTCTTGCCCGAACTGAAATAGTCAGGCGGGTTTGCTTCGTTTTTTCAGCAATGGAAAAAATGAAGGACGTGATAGAAGTTATATCCATAGCTGCGCAAGGTACAAGGGTGATTCCTTGCGCACAACATGACCTGAGGCCTGTCTAGTATGAGGTCTTTTACCCGTGTACCTTGCATTGCCTGTCCATAAATTTATTGCTTTTACAATGATATGAGTATGAGGTTAGAAAACCTACTTGTACCTTTATTAAGATTCATCCGGAAACAGAATACTCATTTCCATAGGTGGAGATTCCCTCTTCAGGGGAATGATGGGCGTATTTGGGCTATTTTTCTTTGAACGAATACCTTATATTCACTTCGAGGTCACAGTCAATCAAGCTACTTATTAAGCGTAGTCATTTGAATCTTGTTAATACTTTTATTTGTGATTTACAAGATACAAACAGCAATCTTGAATTGTTTTTCCCAATGCTGGCGCAAACATGAGGCCTGGCCAACGAGCGTAGCCTGCTTGTGCCTTTATTAAAATTCAATCGGAAACAGAATGCTCATTTCCATAGATGGAGACTCCGTACTTTAGTCTTAACGGATATAAAGTCGGAATGAACGGGAATATTGTGGCTGTTTCTGTTTGAATAAACATTAAATCCTATCGAAGTCGTCCCCCTCCATATAACTTGCGCCATTTACAGTATAACAAAGTACTTCTCCGCTTCTAACGAGCAAGGAATTGGATTGCATCTTGCAATAAAAAACTAATTTTTCTAGAGATTATTGAGAATTTGACCGTAAAACATTTAATGATTTTACGTGATTTGAATGAAAATGAAAAAGATAACAATCATAAATATCAAGATGAATTAACAAATATGCTGGCGGAAACAAATCCTACTTTGGACTTTTAGAAAAAGGGCTTCAAAATCACCATTTGATTAGCCATGTTAGTGCTAAAGTCGTTGTGGAAAATAAAAATCAATGGCACTTTCAGAGAAGTGAAATAGGGAAAGAACTAATTCAATACATTACAGAATAAAACCTCTGGAGTATGAATTGTGAGCTGACGCTGTGCCTTGGCTTTCTTATGTTTACCAAGACTCTTGTCACCTTGCCTAAAGTTTTAAATCCAGCCATCGCTTAGTCATCCGATGACTCATTCTATTAAGCACCCGGATAATTTAGGAGCTGCAAAAACTCCACAAACAGCAGTCATCGGATAACTTCAAAACCTCGCAAACTGGAAGCACTGTGGGAGCAAGGTTTCTAAAGATTTTGCCATATTGAACTGAACAATACTTATATTTGGTATAAACGCCTTGAAATGGAAAGTCTATTAAACAGAATTACAATTGATCCGCAAATATGTCATGGAAAACCCATCATCAGGGGAATGAGATACCCTGTTGAAAATATGCTTGAGTTATTGGCATCAGGGATGACCATTGATGAACTCCTAAAAGATTACCCGGATTTGGAAAAAGAAGATTTTCTTGCCTGCCTGGAATACGCTTCCAAATTGGTACATCTGAAAAGCATTCATAAAATTGCCTCGTGAAGTTTATAGTAGATGCACAATTGCCCAAGGCACTTTCTGATTTCCTGAATGGAAAAGGCTTTGATTCTATTCATACACTTGATTTCCCAAACAAAAACAAAACCAAAGATTTCGAAATTATCGAAAAAGCAATTTTAGACAATAGAGTTGTAATAAGTAAGGATATAGATTTCTTAGAGTCATTTATACTCAAATCCAAACCCCCAAAATTAATAATCGTAAGAACTGGAAATATTCTTAATACTGAATTGCTGAAAATATTTGACAACAATTTTCATACAATTATTCAAATGATTACAAGAAGTAATTTGATAGAAGTTAATCGGTTTGAGATAGCTGAACACGGTTAACTGAATTCCCTAAAATGAGAAATTCAAGCCCCATAGCTAGCGTAAGAGACGAAGGCAATGAGCAAAAGCCCGCCTATCCAGTTCGGGTAGGCCTGCTTCTCCCTTTATTAAGATTCAACCAAAAACAAACTACTCGTTTCCATAGATGGAGACCCCGTACTTTAGACCTACCGGATCTAAAGTCGGGGTGACGGGCGTATTTTGGCTGTTTTCCTTTGATCGATACTTTATATGCACTATGAGCTCGCAGTCAATCAAGCTACTTATTAAGCGCAGTCATTTGAATCTTATTAATACTTTTATTTGTGATTTATAAGATACTAACAGCAAGTCTCAATTGTTTTTCCCCAATGCTGGCGCAAACACGAGACGCATGTAATAAGCAAAAGCCTGCTTGTGCCTTTATTAGATTCAATCGGAAACATAATGCTAATTTTTATAGATATTAATGATAAATGTCTTATATATTATTCGGTAATTTATAAATACAAAGATAAAGGAACTAACTGGACACAAATCAGAGACAAAATATTGTATGTATATTGTGAGAAAGAAGTCAATTATGTCAAGATCAACAATAATATATCAAGCTGACCAAGAAGTGATTGGAAAACACCTTATTTCAAAAGAATGGGTTATGTATTCTGGTAATTTGACCATTTATGACCGAAAAACTAATCCGATTGAACTAAAATTAAAGAGTGAGATTTATGATGCTTTCATAGGCGACTTCATGGATGAGAAAAAAAATTTTAAGGGTGATTCCATTTCAGATGTGTTTGGTAAATTAGCAAAATGGTATTATAAAAACGGAATAATATTTCAAAACTAAAAAAATGCATCAAGCTAGTGCAATGTCGCACAAGCATAGAGCAAAGCCTTCTTGTACCTTTTTGTACAATACCAAACTGCATATTAAACCAAACGAGATTGCTCCCGACCTACTGGTACGGGACAGGCACTTTCCTTTCAGTCGATCGCCTGACTGCTACAGGCAGGCAATGACGTTTTCAATGTAACGGATGGCACAATTGCAGTTGGCAATTCTAAAATAATGCGTAGAATTCGAAGTGAAAGCAGCGTTAAATTTCAAGCTGTCTGAGCCAAACGGATTGAACTCAGTTACAACCAATATAATGGCGAGTTCTTGAAATTTAGCTGATAAGCAAAGAATTCAGCAGAATTTTAGACTGCCTAGATTTTCCTGCTTTCAGCAGGCATGCTTGCCCGAACTGAGATAGTCAGGCGGGTTTGCTTCGTTTTTTCAGCAATGGAAAAAATGAAGGACGTGATAGAAGTAATATCCATAGCTGCGCAAGCATGAGGAGCAAGCAAAGAGCAAAACTCCACTTCTGCCTTTTTTAAGATTCAACCGTAAACAGGATACTCATTCCTACCTTGAAGTGCTGGAAAAATAGATCCTGGCTATTAGGCTTAGCCCAAAAAAGATTCTATTTCCTCTGCCGTTTTTTTGGCAGATCGCCCCACCCCAATCAGCGTGGCCGAGGCAAATCCTGTCCAACCGCCATAGCCCACAAGCCATAGTCCTTCTACATTTACGGCTCGCGTACCTTTCGTTTCTATCTTTCCCCGATCTTTGATATTGGCAATTTTATCAAGATAATCTGTAGCATAACCAAAGCCGGTACACCAAATAATGGCATCGAATGCTTCATGGGTGCCATCTTCCCAAAACACACCTTCTTCATCCATTTTACTAAAAGCACCTTTAGAATCGAGCACACCCCTTTCCCTGGCTTCTTTTACCGGGGATACCATAACAATATTTCCGAGATTGTATTTGGCTGCATCCAATTTTTCTCCTTTCTTTTCCGCATAATATTTGGCAGTAGCCATATCAAAAAGGACACGTCCATCCACATCATCGGGCAGGTACTCTGGTTCTTTATGGGTAGCCCAGGCAGTTTCAGCCACTTTGGAAACTTCGGCCAATATTTGTGCTCCGCTGTTTCCTTCTCCCACAATCAGCACTTTTTTGCCTTCAAAGGGTTCCTGATTCTTATATTCAGAAGAATGCAATTGCTTGCCCTCAAATTTATCCCTGCCTTGAATTTCAGGTATAATAGGTTTTCGAAAAGTGCCGCTTGCTGAAATCACGGTTCGGGATAAATAGGTTTTACCGGAAGTCTTTATTTTAAAATGACTCCCATCACAAACGACTTCCCGTACCTTAATGGGCCGTTCTACCGGAAGCTCATAGCGCTTTTCATACGCACATAAATAATCTATGACTTCTTCACGGGCAGGAAAATGGTTTTCCGATTCGGGCATGGGCCATCCTGGCAAAGAGCTGTGCTTTGCGGGCGAAAAAAGAGTGAGCGTATCCCAGGTATGTAACCATGCACCACCGCATTTTTTTTCAGCATCAAGAATAAGGTATTTTAAATTTGTTCTTCGCAAATAATATCCGCAGGCCAGCGCACTTTGGCCTCCTCCTACTATTATAATGTCATATATAGGCTCTGCCATAAAATTTCTTGTTTAGTTTTCTTTAAAGAGTTCTTTGTAGCTATCACTATCTAATATAGGCACTTGCCTAAATTTTAGGCCCACATTTAATCAAAGTTTTGATGCATTGTGAACAAGTTTCAATATTAAATCTTAAGCCAATCTCAAACACAACTCCAACAACCTCCTCATTTTCATAGATGGAGATTCCCCTCTTCAGGGGAATGACGGGTAGATTTAGGCTTTTTTCCTTTGAACCAATACTTTGTGTCCTTAGAGACTCCTATGTTTACCAAAACATAAATCTATTCAATTTGTGAGGTTTTTGTTTTAAT
>JBBDNB010000036.1 GCA_040877935.1 Chitinophagales bacterium | reverse complement strand
CCGATATCCAAACGCTGCAAAATGCACTTGCCAAGGTACTTAGCCTGCGTGGTGTGAGCTACAACTGGAAAGACCCTGAAAAGGACAGCAATACACAGCTTGGTCTGATCGCACAGGAAGTGGAAAAAATCTATCCCGAACTGGTGAAGACCGATAACGAGGGCAACAAGCACCTGCGCTATACCGGCCTGATTGCCCCACTGATAGAGGCCCTTAAGGAGCTGAGTGATGAGAATGCTGCACTGCGCACGGAACTGGAAAGCCTGACCGAAAATCAGGAAGGCCTAAAGGCAGAAGTTGAGCTGATAAAGGAGCAATTGCTGATGCAGGGTAAAGCGAAGTAAAATAGGCCCCAGATAACGCAGGTTGGGCAGATATGCACTAGATAATCAGCAAAATTATCTGTGCGGACCATAAAAACCCGCGCCATCTGCGTGCTATTCAATCAACCAAATAAACTAATGCTTATGGAAAGGTTTAAAATAAAAGCATGGATTACTGTATTGATGTTATCCATTTCAATTGGGCAAGTATGCTCCCAATCGATTTGGATCAATAACAAAGGAACACAGGTTAACATCAAAAAAGGTACCGGAGTCGGGATAGAGGGAAACCTGTTAAATGACAGTACGGGCCTGATCAGCAATTGGGGCATAATCGGAAAAGCTGATTTTGTGGAGAACTACGGCATTATAGATATGAGAGGCGATAGTGCCTCATTAAGCGTTGACAGCAGCCTGCAGTTAAAACATGGAAAAGTCTGGCTCAACAGCAGTTCCCTGGTCATATACAATAGCCACAAAACTGCCATCCAGGAAAACGGGGGGATCATTATAGCCGAAAGACACGATCCTGAAGAAAACATCAAGTGGTTTGTTGGTGAAGATACCGGCACCTATACCATTCCCTTTCATACCGGTTTTCCGTTGACCCCCTCCCTGGGTGATTCATTAGCGGATATTTCCCTTACACTGGAAATCCTAACAGCGGGATCGGAATCAGGCCAGGGAAACCTGGGTGTAAAAACCTATCTCACGCAAATAGATAATTCCCCTTATCCTGAGGAAAACATCAAACTAACGGACAGTACGCACAAAGACATTTCAAAGACAGTAGTCAACAGGTTCTGGGAAGTTGAGTGGAACGATTACACACAAAACCCCTATGCCAATATTACGCTCAAGTACAGCGATGCCGACCTTTTGTCCTCTTTCTCCGGCACTAAAATAGAGGAAAGCAGGCTGAAGGCCCAGCACTGGAACGGAGACAACTGGGATGCGATTGAAGGTACGGTTGACACTGCGAACAACCTGATCCTGATAGACAGCACTTCAAAATCCGGCATCTGGGTATTGGTCGATAGTGCCAACCCATTGTACCTAGGCCCTTTGATCACGCCCCGTATTGTAGACCAGGTTCCCGGACAGTTAAACTCCGGATCCATTACCCTTGATATCAGCGGAGGGGAATCCCCCTATTCCATCCATTGGTCGGATGGGAGTACTTCCCAAACAAAAAACAACCTGAACAAAGGAACCTATGCCGTAACGGTTGTGGATGCCCTATCCGATACCATGACAGCGAATATTAAAGTGGAATACCAAATAGAATGGGCAGACACCTCCGGTGTTGGTATAACCGGGAACAGTGTTGAAAAGACAACTTCATCCCAGGACTTTGATGCCCATGCTTCCTCAAGGAACAGGTTGCTTTCCGGGGAAGATGGGTATATAGAATTTACCGGGGTCAACAGTTCATTGGCCAACGAGTCCTTTTATGTCGGTCTATCGGAATATTACCAACAGGCCACTACCATGCAATACTCCTTTCTATCGAGAACCGGCTTTGTCTATATCTACGAAAGTGGCAATGAAATATTGTTGTGCTCGGCAAATAAGGGCAACCAATTTAAGATCGAAAGGGCCTCTGACAAAATATTCTATTATGTCAATGATACAGTAATAAGAAGTGTGGATACGGACACTACCAAATCACTGCGATTACATGCAGGCCTTGGAAAAAACAAACCACTGGTAGATAGCCTCAGGGCTTCCTTTGATGTGCCATTCGGGTTGGATTATACCGTAACGGATGTAGTGCCCGGCAACACCGTATCCGGTGCGATTTCCCTGGACATATTCGGCGGAAAGACCCCTTATTCCATTCATTGGGCTGATGACCCCACAAGTTCTTCGAACAGGGATAGCCTGGATGCGGGAACCTATGATGTTACAGTGGTTGATGACAACTCTGATACCTTAACGACCTCTATTACCATAGGCCATGAAATAGTATGGAAGGATACCACAGGGGTAACAGTAACGGGAAACAGCATCAGCAAAACTACAGCTGCCCTATCGCTTGTAGCAGGAGCGGCATCAAAAAATTACCTCAGGCCGGGAGAAAACGGGTATGCTGAGTTTGCCGTTGATGATGGAACAAACAACCGGTTTTGGTTTGGTCTGTCAGAACAAAACCTGGATTCCTCTCAATACACCATAGAGTTTGCATTCAAGCGCAGCAATGACTCTATCTATATTGTGGAGAGTGGCAGGAACTTAGGGTTTTTTGCCACCATAAGTACCGGAGACCGGTTCAGGCTGGAAAGGGTTGCAGACAGCATCAGTTACTACAAGAATAATGATTTGCTCAGAATCTTATGGACGGACAGCTCCGAAAAGCTGTTGATCGATGTAACTCTTCCATCGGGTAGTTCGGATTATGCCATCAACAATATCAGCTCATCCTTTGGCATTCCCTTTGGGGTTAATGCTTGGGTTACGGATGCCTGGCCTGCCCAGTATTCCAGTGGTGAAATCGAATTAGAGGTATTGGGAGGAAATGAACCCTTTTCCTATCTGTGGTCGAATGAAGATACAAGTAGAATAAACGATGACATTTATGTAGGTAATTATACTGCAACAGTTAGTGATCAAAGCACTGATACGCTCATATCTGAATCGGAGATAGGGTATAAATTACTCTGGCAATACACGCAAAATACTGCTACTGGTGGTAATTCAGTAGAAAAAACCAGTACATCTACTACAGTTGATGCAGGTGCTTTCTCTAGAAACCATCTTCCTGCCAATGAGGATGGATACGTGGAATTCCTGCTATCATCTGTAAATGAAGACCAAAAATATTATATAGGGTTGTCCAATGGCAACCAGGGCGTAGATGTTGCGACAATGGATTATGCCTTGGAGGTCAACAATGGAAATCTATCTATAGTAGAGAACGGTAACAACAAGGGCAATTTCGGGTTGCTTCTTGTTGGTGATGTAATAAGGGTAGAACGTGAAGGGGACTCCATCAGGTATTCAAAAAACGGAACTGCATTATTGAGCTCACCTACAATTGAAGATGATATACTTTTCATCGATGTAGCTTTGGGTAAAGGCACTCCAAAGATAAGCCGTATCAAGACCAATATTGGGATGATTGCAAACCCATTGACTCTTTACTGGGTAGCTGAAGAAGATTCACTTTGGAGCAATGTAGCTAACTGGTCCAATTATTCCGGGGGCGCGGGAGGTGCGGGTGTACCCGACTCTTTCCGAACGGTGATTTTTAATGCAGGGGCCGTTTACGATTGTTACATGGACAGCAATGCCATTGTAAATGAAATGAGAATCGATTCCGGCTACAATGCCACTATTGATCAAAATGATAAGAACCTCAAAATCCAGCAAAGCCTGGAAATGCACAGCGGTATATGGTTAACAGGAAATGGCAATCTGGATATTGGACAGACTGCAGATTTCTATAGCGGTACTTTTTCAGCTGCAGGTGGAAGTAAAGTTTTTGGAGATAATGTGAGTTTTCATGGTGGAAGTTTCCAGGGGGATTCAGCAGCAATTGAAATAATTGGTGACCTGTCATTGTATGGAGGAAGTTTTACTTCCACAGAAGATACTTTAACCCTTGGTGGTGGCTTGACCGATACAGCCTATGCATTTAATCACAATGATGGAACAGTGATTATTCAGGGCAGTGAAATAGAGCTCAATGGCAGCATGGACTTTTATACGCTTGCCTTTAGTGACAGTAACCAGGTGTACTTGAGTACCAATGATACAATTGGTATTCAGTACCAAATGGTATTGAATGATGCCAACATCCTTATGGACAGCAGTTTTATTAGTATTGCTAACCCTGATTCCAATTCATTGGATTTTGATGATGGTAGGTTGACCATCTCGAAGCAGCAATTTGCAGATAGGTTACAATGGGATATAGGAAACAATACCGGCACCTACAATGTTCCCTTTTATAATAATGGTACCGATGTGGGCATGCAACTACAGGTAACAGAAGCCGGGGATACCAGTATAGGAAAAATAATGTTCAGTACCTATGGTACTGATCCTTTTTATTTTCCAAACAACACACCCTATCCTTCACAGCTAAATGATTATTATGATACCCTATCAACTGACCATTCCCTTTATGTTGTAGACCGGTTCTGGCTGTTGGATGCACTGGATTATGATACGGTGCCCAAAGCGAATAAGTATTTTAAATACATTGATTTTGAACTTGAAGGGGAGAATGATATCTCGGAACTGGATCTGTTTGCAACACTGTGGGACGGTTCTGCATGGGATACCCTGATCGGCACCATAGATACCAGTAGCAATAAGTTCTCGATCGATACCAGTACAAATTACGGCATTTGGACTTTGAATGATTCTGCCAAAACCTACGATACCGGCTCTGAATGTGAAAATGCTATATTGATCAATGACACCCTTGAAACAAGAACCTTCTTTTCCAATGATACAGTAATGTGGTTTAAGTTTAAAGCAAGTCTGGACTCATTCTATTTTGGAATATTACCAACTGCAGATTTTCAAAAAGGTATAAACTTTGATTACAATATTAATAGGCTAACAGTATATCGGGGCATGTGTGACAGCTTGATTTTGGTAAGGGACAGCTTTGATATTGATAAGGGGGCGATCACTTATTTTCTTTCCAACCTGGCAGTGGGCGACACCTACTATGTTATGGTAAAACAAGACTATAATGAGCAGTCCTTTTTTCGGTTTAGATTAAAAGCAGATCCTCCATGCAGTCCTCTACCGCCACCAAGTGATATAGTTCCAGCCCCCAATAGATTATGGGTTGAAACCTTTGATGGAACGGAATGGAACGAGCCTACAATTCCAAATATTGCCTGTGGTGAAATCAAAGTGAAATGGTGCTTCAGTGATATGCATGTAAGTTGTATATATGGGATAATGTGGTATGTGAGTTTAAACGGAACTGTACTATCCTCAACTGATGTTGGGCTTGGTAATTTACCATCTCCAAATGACATAGTTCATTGCCAAAATGTAACTCCAGCTCCTTTTGACTATTGTAATCAAGTATACAACGGTCAAACACCGACTTGGGTGAGTGCAAATGATGACGATGAAATTATAATAGAACTTCCAGTGGGAGGCCCCTATGAATTTAATGCTTATTTATATGAAATAAGCCTCGGTGACCCTTGTTATGGGTCTACTCCATTACAAAACTTCACTCCACCATTTTACATAATGAGTCCATCAGGCACAACTGACCCAAGGACCCTGGATGTCACCCCTGATCCTGTATGTGGCAATGAGTGTGTAGAGGTGGAATGTGTGGACTGTATACCGCCAGACCCTTATCATCCACATGATATTACATGGACATTAATAAGAACTGATTTTCCACCCCAAACAATTAGTGTTGTCAGCAATAGTCAAGATTTAGAACAAACATTTTGTAATCTCCAACCAGGTCACTATACCGTTTCTGTTGAAGAAGAACATCCTTCATGTGGCACAGCTTATGGAGAATATAGTTTTGAAGTAAAAGCCATTGACTTTAGTCATTCAATATCTAATTGTAACGTATTACAATTAACTGACCTTTCAAATTGCTTGACCAATAACAATAGGATTTGGATCATTAGACGCAATAATATTTTTTTAGCAAACTCAACTCAACAAAATCCACAATTCATCAACCTGCCACCTGGTGGAAATTACCAAGTATGTCTTTTAAATAAAAATAATAATTATAGAGGAGTGTGTAAGCCGATATCAATCCCAGGAGATCCTCCTCTCCCTGAAATAAGCGGCCCTACTGAATGTCATTCTTCCCCAATGACTTATACTGTTACAAATCACCAACCAGGTTTTGACTATGATTGGGTTACTAATTTGCCCTCAAATGCACTTATTGATGGTGCTACACCTACAGGGCCAAATGCCAGTATTTATTGGACCGATCTTGATGGAGGTGATATATGTGTTACAATAACCGATGACAACGGGTGCACATCATACAATTGCTATACTGTGGCCTCCTGCTGTAATCTGGATATAGAACTTAGTGGAACTTTCGATAATTGCTCTACTTGCCGGGAATACACAATAGAAAACCCAAATCCAAATGTTGTTTATACCTGGGATATAGTGGGCTGCCAGGGCTGTCCCACACAGATATTATCTCCACCTGCGGATTACACCCAGGAAATATGTTGGGAAAGCAATGCATCTACCGGGGTTATGGATGACGGTATTGACAGGAGCATTACAATTTCTGCCTGTGACAGTGAGGAAGAATTTGAGGTGAATATGTGTTGTGAAGGAATCAAATATGGCTCCTATTTCCCAAAACATATTTCGGACGGAGAATCCGTAACATCTCTTTTACCAGTTCAAGGAACTTTTTACAACCCATATTTACAGCCAGTTCCCGGGGGGTTCCAATTATCGGGTGGTCTAATATTTATTAATGGAACATTTACAATTGATCAGGATCTGGTCATTGAAGACGAAGGAATACTATTTGGAGCAAATGCCCGCCTGTTGATACAAGACGGGGTTACTTTATCTATCAGGTCTTCTCAAATACCTCAATCAAATACCGTATTTGGTCAAGACCATCATTGTGCACCCAACATGAACCATTTAACAACACTGCGGGCAGGCTGCTGCGATATGTGGGAGGGTATCCATATTGAACAAGGAGGTACTTTAATTATGGACGGTGTTATAATCAGGGATGCATACAATGCTATCGTCTCCCACGGGAACGAGGCTGCCTTTATTGTCAGGAACAGTGTTTTTCATGAAAACCTAAGGCATATTGTAGTTGAGGAATTTACGGGCAACCATAATTCAGCACTTGCAAATAATATATTACAAAGCTTTGGGGATATGATACCCCCTGCACCCAATAATGGGTGGACGGATATTGGGATTGATGTTGACCATGGAGGATCAGTCAATATTGGTGTGCCAGGCTTAGGAGGCACCAATGAAATAATAGGGGCAGGCATTGGTATAAATCTTTTTGATGTTAACGCCAATATAGACAATAATTTCATAGAGGGTGTTAACGCCAACCAACCCAGTATTGGCGTGAATGCATTTGTGGATTTACCGAGGTTTGGTGAACCAAGCCTCAATGTAGGCAACTTGACACAGAATACCTTTATTAATTGTAATACAGGCATAGCTACCGACCGATATGGACGCACGAATATTAGCAACAATGCATTCACTCAGCAAGCCACCCGAGGAAAGGCCATACATATTAGAAACAGCCCTCATCCTGGTTTTAACGTACATGTTCCAAATTGTTTTCCATTTTGTGTTCCGTTTCAACCAATTACAATTACTCTTAATAGAGCCAGCCGCAACCTGGTGCACAACAATACCATTAACAATGGGATAGTTGGTATTCATTTAGAGGATAATAGTAACTTTATTGATGTTAATGAAAACGAGATTACCATGAATACAACAAGTCATCTTTTAAAAGGTGGAATTTGGGTTATGAACTCGAATTTAAATCCAGCCCATACTTCACCGAGTATAAATATTGCTAATAATGACATCGAGAGTGTCTATTCCGGTATACAACTATGGAATGGTAGAAATGCAACAGTCACAGAAAATAATATTTCAATAATACCCCCCAATACTACATTTTTTAACTTTACTGAACTTGGCTACCGCGCTGGGATAAATGTTGTTTCATCTCCTAATTCTGATGTTGAATGTAATATAATAAGTGGTACTTCACCACAACAAGATGCTATTGAATATGGAATACAACTACGAACCACCAATGGCACTATTGTTAGATGTAATGATATCAGCGACGTGGGGAGATCAATGAATTTCTTCGATGCTAACATA
This sequence comes from Chitinophagales bacterium, assembly GCA_040877935.1. NCBI lineage: Bacteria > Pseudomonadati > Bacteroidota > Chitinophagia > Chitinophagales > Chitinophagales bacterium. The sequence goes on along the minus strand of JBBDNB010000036.1, from coordinate 10,554 downwards.
GGTACGCAGATAAGAGATAATAATTTTGTAGATTCTTGGGTTGGGGTAGGATTAGAACCAACTGCCGTTTTAGATCCCCAGGGAAGTGATTTTACAAATGAGACATTTGACAATGAGTGGATTGGAGCATTTGGAATGAATACAATACACGGATATAGTAATGCTTTAGTTCGTAACTTCCCGTTTTTTGTAAGAGATAACTTAAGCGATAATTATAGGCCCGGTCCTGGCATTGGCGCTAGCAATTCGGGAGGTCTTCCCGTAATGCCTTTAGCACCCGAAATAACTTCAAGTAATGGAGTTTACAACTGTAGTAATTCGGGATGTTTTATTGAAAGGGCTATTGTAATCGGTCCGTTAACCCCAATATTGTGGTTTAGAAAAGTTATTCAAGATGATATTGATATCCCTCAAGACTCTTTAGAAACAAGATGGTGGCTGAGAGATGGAGTTTATCAAGTTCTTGAAGATCAGGATTCTTTAATCCAAACTGATACTGTACTTGAGAACTTTGTAAAGGGTTATACCAATGAATCTTTAACTCCAAAATTAAATACAGTCCAGGAAAAGATAGTGGATTACGTGGAAGGTATTAATAGTGAAGATACTTATGAAATTCTTGTCAATGAACTATCAAATTTAAATACTACTGGAGCTTTTGAAATGGAGACAAACAGGATAACATATTTAGAAAGTTATTTGAAGTTTCATGAGGGAGTTGACTCTGTCTCATCTGTTTCTGATATTGAGGAGTTGGCTGAAAGATGTGTGTTCTACGGAGGTCCATCTGTAAACGAGGCAAGAATGTTTATGTTTAATGAATTAAGTAATTATACATGGTCAAAAATTGATAGCATCTTTAATGGAACTTTAAACTGGAAAATTGATTGCAGCAGCAGTAGTAGTAAATTGGGAAGGTTAGAGGAAATAATTAAGGAGTCTCTTGAAGAGAGCTTACCAAAAAAGAGATATGAACTGCTGCCTAATGTATATAGTTCCGAAAGGAACGGACAAGTTAAATTATATGAGGAAGAAACAGGTCATATTAATGTTTATTCAGTTTCAGGTTCACAGTTGATAAGTAGGCATTTGGTCAGCGGTTCAAATACAATTAATTTAAACGCACTTAGCAAGGGTATATATATCTATGAAATTATCGTAAATGAAGAGATTAAGAAAACTGATAAGATTATTATTGTTCAGTAAAATTGTATTTCTATCCTTTTTTTGTAGTGAAGTTTCTGCTCAAAAAGAAAACCGAAATTGGGTTTTTGGTTATAATTGTGGCATAGATTTCAGTGACTTGAATAATCCAAGGGTTTTTGAATCTAACATTGGTCAATGCTATGAAACTGCAGCATCAATTTCAGATAGTTTAGGTAATTTAAAGCTTTACCTGGGAGAAACTCAACTAAATTTTGGTATTGAAATATTTAATTCAGATGGCAATAGAATTTATAATTCGGATATAAAACTTGTAAATTCTTTTTCTAAAGGAGCTTTTTTTTTACCTGGTTTATCAAACAAGGAGCATTATTATTTGCTATACACTGCTCCCATGGAGGATAGTATTTGTCCCCGTAATGGAACATCTTTATGTTTTGGTATTCATTATAGTTTAATAGATATTTCAAATGACAGTGCGAGAATAATAGAAAAAGATATTTCATTAGGTAGTCAAGAAGTTTATGAGGGCATAAATGCTGTTAAACATTTAAATGGCAAAGATTGGTGGATTATTGCAAAAGAAATGCCAAAAGACGGATTGTGTACTAATACATTCATAACATACTTATTAACTTCAGATGGTTTTGAAGGACCATTCAATCAGGACATAGGACCATCTTATTGCAATAGACCTTCAGATCCAGGAGCAGGTATTGTAATAGCGAATAGCGGGTCTAAAATGGTTTTTCATGGTTATTCAGACCTAGAAGTATTAGAGTTATTCGAATTCGATAGATGTGAAGGTGAACTTTACAATTACCAAAATTTGGATAGCAATAAATTATCTGAGATTTATGGATGTGAGTTTTCACCTGATTCTGACCTATTGTATATAACAGAATTAAGGAATGCTAACAGAAATAATGTTTCAAAACTTACACAAATTGATCTTGATAATCTTAAAAAAACAACCATTTGGTCAGATTCAAGTATAGGTCTAAATGATTTTACATTAACTCAATTAAAATTAGCGCCTGATAATAAAATATATGTTTCTTACAGCCAAAGAGACTTTCGCTTAACAAAATTCAATCAATACAATAATCATTTAAGCTTTATCAATTTCCCAAATAGAAAAGGAACGAACTGTGATTTTAATCCATTTGAATTTGAATTAGCAGACAGTTCCTATGCTTTTCTTGCGTTACCTCACATGCCCAATTACAACCTCGGTCCCACGGGTATTTACAAGGCAGATGCAGGAAATGATACTTTGCTCTGCAAAAGTTATATGAATGGTGTGAAATTGGGTACACCGGCTATTGCAGGGTTGAGCTATTCATGGTCGCCTACTAAGGGGCTCGACAATTCCAGTATAGCACAACCTACTGCCAATCCAGACAGTAATATGAAATACACGCTTACTATTACAGATGACAATACAACTTCCAGTTGTAATCAAAGAAAGGATAGTGTATATGTGAAGGTAGAAACCTGCACAAGTATCCAGGTAAGAGAATCTAAAGACGTAAAGGTTTTTCCTAATCCAACTTCAGAAACGATTTATTTTCAAACTGAACAAACAAGCATCCAGAACATTAAGATTTACAGCTTAGTTGGAGAGAAGGTACTTACAAGTGATAAACAGTATGTAGAAATCTCCCAGTTACCAAAAAGCACCTACATTTACCGTGTGTTTTTAAAAAGTGGAGAAACTATTTCTGGAAAATTTGTAAAAGAGTAATTCTTATTGAAATACTTATTTAAATCCTTTCATTATTATTCATAAAATCACCCGCTCTTTTTGAGATTTTTTTAGAAACATAATCATTACCCTCAATCTTCAATATCGTCTGCCTGTCTATCTTTATAAGCTTAATTAACTCTTTTACAGTCACACCATTTTCAATCCGGTATTGATAGAGTTTTTCTCCGATGGTCTTTGCCTTTTTTATACAAGGATTATACCCTAAGAATGTTATGATCTTAGGCATTTGTTTGATAGTCGGTTTTGACCTTCCTTTTTCCCAAAAGGTGATCGTGTCGGTGGTAACTCCAATGATTTGAGCTACATCTTTTTGATACAATCCTAAGTCTAAGCGTTTCTTTCGGATATGATCACCAATTGTTGTAATTTTGGTGGGGTATGCGACTGGCTTTGGTTTTAGTGCTTTTAACGTCTTTTTTAAAATGGGGTACGCAACCATGCCCTTGTGGCTACTACAACCACCCCGAAAAGGAATGCGTATGTGCACCGGGTATGGTACAAAAGTACTTAAACAAAATATCCGGCCCATTGCTCGATCGCATTGATCTGCATGTGGAAGTCACCCCTTTATCCATTTCTGATTTGGCTGAAAAACGGGAAAGCGAAAACAGCAATGTCATTCGCGAAAGGGTGATTAAAGCGAGGGCCATTCAGGAAAAGCGATTTGAACAGCACGATGATGTGTATTGCAATGCGCAGATGACCTCTAAAAATGTAAAGGAATATTGCCAACTGAATAAAATCAGCCTGAACCTGCTGACCAAGGCCATGGAAAAATTACAGCTTTCGGCCCGCGCCTACGATCGCATTCTGAAAGTAGCCCGCACCATTGCCGATTTGGACAATAAGGCAGAAATTGATGCCAGCCATATTGCCGAGGCCATACAGTTTAGAAGCTTGGATCGGGAGAATTGGGCGGGGTGATTTTTAAAGTGAACTAATTATTGAAGGTTCTAATTTTTAGAAACACAAAATAGATTGAATCATGAGTTTACAGTATGTTATTGACAGTAAAGGAAATAAAACTGGTGTGTTTATCCCTATTAAAAAATGGGAAAAGCTTAAGAAAGCCTTTAAGGAGCTTCAAAAGGAACCAGTATCAGAAACTTCCGAAGAAGAAATTTCTGAAGGTTTGAAAGATGCTTTAAACCAAGTGAAATTACATCAGCAAGGAAAGATCAAACTTAAGTCTGCAAAAGAATTACTTGATGAGCTTTGAAATTGTTTATACTGATAATTTTAAACGTGAGTTAAAACGGCTTATTAAGAAACATCGCTCAATCAAAAATGATCTAAAAATACTCATCGAGCAATTGGAAGAAAATCCTGAAATGGGGGTTTCAATTGGTTCAAATTGTTTTAAAATCAGGCTTGCAATTGCTTCAAAAAGAAAGGGAAAATCAAGTGGTGCAAGAATTATCACCCAGGTATTTGTTTCAAACAGGTATGTTTACTTACTCTCCATTTATGATAAAAGCGACAAAGAAAATATTCGTGATAAAGAGTTGAAAAAACTTCTAATAAGCCATGATAAAAACAACCAAAATGAAAATCGAATTTACTACCAAAGCGGAGAGCAAACGCAAACAGCAGGAGGAATTCCTAAAGCTCAAACCCATTGAGCGGCTCAGGCTGTTTTTTAAGATGATGGAAGAATCCCGGAAACTTCCACAAATGAAAAAGGAAAAACCCAACAACAATTTCATTATTGAACTGAAATCCAAAAAATAATGGAAGCCTGGCATTCACAGATTATGGAATTTATCTTATTAGCCAATGAAGAAGGTGTGAAAATGCTAATGGTTGGTGGTGCTGCCGTAAATTATTATGGTTATCAAAGGCATTCTGCCGATGTTGATTTTTGGATTGATACAAGCAGTCAAAATTTAAAAAAGCTGCTCGTTGTTTTACAGAAGCTGGGCTATGAAATTGATGCTTTACCAGAATCGGTAAAAAACAAGCAACAAAATATTTCCCTGAAATTTTCACCCGAAATATTGAATATAGAATTGATTACCAATTTTTCAGTCAACAAGTCATTTGAGGAAGCATATAAGGATGCTGATATTGAAAATGTTGAAGGTCAAAAATTCTGGCACATCATCTCTATTGACGACCTAATTACCAGCAAACTAAAATCGGGAAGAAATAAAGATTATTTAGATGTAATGGAATTGAAAAAATTACACGGGAAATAATTGGCACAAACTCTCACAAATTCTTCCAGCCATCCACAGGAAAAAAGTAGCGGATCAATATTCCAAAATAATCCCCTCTGATTGGTGAAACCACAGTTTTTTGGGCAGGGCCATTGTAATCATACACCACCTCGTTGTCGTACATATTCAGTATAAAAATATTGTAGGAAAAGCCCAAATAGAAAAAGCCGTAATCCTTTGTGCGGTATTCAAAGCCGTAATTTAAAAAGAAAGAAGGCGTAACCCAAGAGCGCTGAATGGTGCCTTGCAAAATATCATCATTTGAGCTGATAATGTCCTTGGGCAAAAAATTGGCAGCCGCTCCCAGGGTGATGGACATTAAAAATTCAGGTGTCAAATGCACATAATAAGTAGCGCCCAAAGGTATTTCGTAATTGATGGCACGCACTTTTAGCGCTTCCAACTTAATATCATCTATTTGCGCATCCAATGTAAAATGCCTTCTGATATAGCCTATACCTGTTTGCATGGCAAATTTGCCCGAAAGCCCAAAGCGGATCATTGCTGCAGCTTTGAATCCTGAATTAGGAGTTCTCGTTACCTGAAAATTGTCATCCTGCATTTCAGTAGCCGTAATCCTGAAAAGATTACTGGGTATAATAGGGGAAATTTCAACGCCAAAAGCCACGGGGTCTTTGGGTCTTTTCTCCTGAGCATTAACAATTTCCATACAAAAAAAAAGTGCGGAAAAAACCAAGAGGAAAATAGGATACGATTTAAATGTCATGGGAAGCAGGGGAAATATTTTCAGGCAAAAATAAGGATTAGGAAGAAGCTTTTTCTAAATGCAATTTTAATACCTCCCAAACATTCTCGGCCACAATTTTATGCCCCTCGGGATTGGGGTGTATGCCATCTTCTAGGTTCAGTTCTGATTCCCCTGCAACGCCCTCCAATAAAAAAGGGAGGAAAAGCACCTCTTTTTCCTCGGCCACCTTGGGAAAAATGGCATTAAAGGCAGTGCCATATTTTTCGCCCATATTTGGAGGCACCATCATCCCTGTCAAGATAATTTTAGCATCGGGGGCTTTTTCACGCACCTTATCTATCATAGATTTTAGGTTCTTTTCCGTTTCACTTTCGGGAATACCGCGCAAACCGTCATTGCCGCCCAATTCCAATACAAAAATAGACACGGGCTGTTGCTGCAAAACCCAGTCAATCCTACTATTGCCGCTTGCAGTGGTTTCACCGCTCACACCTGCATTGATCACTTTATAATCATAGTTTGAAGCATCGATGCTGTCCTGAATGATGGAGGGATAAGCTTCCTCAGGCTCCACGCCATATCCGGCCGTTAGGCTATTGCCAAAAAACAAGATTACTTTGGCAGATTCCTTTTTGGATGGTTTTTTCTCTTCCTTTTCCGGAAGATTATTTTGTTCCTTTTGGGAGTTGTTTTGATTGCAAGCCAACAAAAAAGCAAAAGCTAAAATTAAAAGGGGAAATGTTATTTTATTTGAAATCATGTGATTTGATTATTTAAACTCAAAACATTTTAAGCAAGTCTAAGTTTGTAAATTGCATTACAATTTGAGAATGCCTGAAATTACAAAATGTAAGCTTCATTCCTTTTTTAAAAAATAAATTTCCAAAATAGCTATTCACTTACAATAATGATAGAAGCAAACGTACTCAACGTAAAAAATCTAAGCAAAATCTTTATTTCCGGCTCAAAAGAACTCAAGGTTTTGGATAATGTAAATTTTGAGGTAGCAGCCGGGGATTCCATTGCCATAGTGGGCACTTCTGGCAGTGGAAAAACAACCCTGCTTGGCCTCTGTGCCGGATTGGATCACGCCAGCTCTGGATCGGTAGAACTCAATGGCATTTCACTGAACGGATTAAATGAAGACGAGCGTGCGATGGTCCGCAACCAACATGTAGGTTTTATTTTTCAAAATTTCAATTTAATGCCCGGGCTTACCGCGCTGGAAAATGTGATGATTCCTATGGAGCTGAAAGGTGAAAAACAGGCGCAGGAAAAAGCATTGGCTTTACTGGATAAGGTAGGATTGGGAGATCGTGCCAACCACTATCCCACACAGCTTTCGGGCGGAGAACAGCAGCGTGTTTCCATTGCCCGAGCTTTTTCCAATAACCCCACAATTTTATTTGCCGATGAACCTACCGGAAATTTAGATGAAGAAACTGGAGCGACTATTGAATCCCTGATTTTTGAACTGAACAGAGCCAATAATACCACGCTGGTCATTGTTACGCACGATATGGCATTGGCTAAAAAAACAAATCGCATTTTGACGATGAAAAGAGGTGAAATTTATGAAGCTTAGATTTAGCCTATTCTTCTATTGACTATATTTGTAATTATGAAAGTTTATGTTGATACATCTGTTTTCGGGAGTTACTTTGATAAGGAATTAAAAAATGCTTATTTACCTATTGAAATACGAAGCCCAAGAGAAATTTTAAAGAAATGAAGAATAAAGATTTTGATGCCGTTAAAATGGTTCGCAAGATTCGCGATAAGTCAAGTATTGGATACTTTTCCAATAAAAAAAAGTGGTTAAAGGATTTGTCTGACTTGCAAGGAGTCTCCATACAAGAAAAACCACCAAAACGTGAAAACTCAAATAATCCTACCGCTTAAAAAATGAAGTCTATTCTTTTTATTTTTTGCAAAAAAAATTAACAATATCAATCGTCTTAATAACTTCCTTCCTTTTGCATTCAATGTAGATTTAAAGCATCAACTTAACCTATGAATTGGCAGTGGCTGATAAAAATGGCATGGCGCGACAGCCGGAAAAACAAGGGAAGGCTTGCGCTTTTTACCAGTAGTATATTGCTGGGCATTGCCGCTTTGGTGGCCATCAATTCATTTGCCGTCAATTTAAAAAGTCAAATAGACAAAGAAGCGAAAAGCCTGCTGGGAGCTGATTTAGAGGTCAAAAGCAGACAGCCCATTCCCAGCGAGGTTTACGCTATGCTGGACTCATTGGAACTGGAGCAAATCCGTGAAATCAGCTTCGCCTCCATGGTCTATTTTCAATCCAGTGGGGAAACCAGATTGGTGGAAGTAAGGGGCGTAGAAGGCGATTATCCCTTTTACGGCACTCTGCTTACCGAGCCAGAATCCGCTGCCAAAAAAATCAATAAAAAAGGCAGTTCCCTCATAGATAAAAGTCTGCTCTTGCAATTTAAGGCCTCTATTGGAGATACCGTGCGCATTGGCAATTCGCCCTTTATTATCGATGGAAGTATTTTGAGCATTCCCGGTCAATCGGCCATTCGCTCGGGCGTGGCACCTCCGGTTTTTATTCCCTACCATCAAATTCCGGAAACAGGGCTTTTGCAAAAAGGCAGCCGAATCAATTACCGTGCTTACGTAAAATATCCCGATGATTTTGATCCTGCAGTTTTTGAGAATTTGATCAAGCCAAGATTAAAGGCACTCGATATTGGTTTCGATGATGTCGAAGAACGCAAAAGGGAATTGGGAGAAGCCTATTCCAATTTATCTGGTTTTCTCAATCTCACTGCTTTTGTCGCACTACTTCTGGGATGTATTGGCGTGGCCAGCTCAGCGCATATTTATATCAAATCAAAAGTCAATTCCATTGCAGTACTGCGCTGCTTGGGAGCAACGGGCAATCAAAGTCTGTGGATTTATCTCTTGCAAATTTCCGCCATGAGTTTTGTAGGCGCTGCTTTGGGCGCAATACTGGGCAGTTCCATTCAGTTTATTTTGCCCCAATTGTTTGAAAGCTTTTTGCCTTTCGAAGTCAATTTAAGCATCAGTTGGATTTCCATTTTTCAGGGAATTGTTTTGGGCTTGTTCATTGCCGTACTTTTCGCATTGACTTCCCTGTTGAATATCCGCAAAATCTCTCCACTAAAAGTCTTGCGCGCTTCTTATGAAAACAATGAGCAAGACAAAAATGTCTATTGGGTCTATGCTTTGCTCATCCTGCTGATTTATGCATTTTCTTATTTCCAATTGGGAAATCTGTTGCGCGCCCTCTTTTTCACGCTGGGTCTGCTGCTTTCCTTTGGCATATTGACAGCTTTGGCTCGCATCGTAATGTGGCTATTGCGCAGGTATTTTCCGCGCCAAAGTTCTATGGTTTTGAGGCAGAGCCTGTCCAATTTGTACCGCCCCAATAACCAAACACTGGTACTGATAGTGAGTATTGGCCTGGGTACGGCATTGATTACTACATTGTTCTTAAGTCAAGGCCTACTGCTGGAAAAAATCAAATTTTCCTCCAAGGCAAAAAACCAGCCCAATATGGTATTGTTCGATGTGCAGGACGATCAAAAAGAAGCACTGCATGAAATGACCGACAGCTTGGGATTGCCCGTATTGCAAAAAGTACCGATCGTGAACATTCGCTTGCACAGCCTGCGCGGAATGACACCAAAGGAAATTAAAGCCGACAGTACCATTAAGGTAAAAAAATGGACACTGGATCGGGAATACAGGGTTACTTATCGAGATTCCCTCAGCGAATCGGAATCAATAGTGCAGGGCGAATGGCAGGGCAAACTTGAAAATCCGGGTGATAGTATTTTTGTTTCCTTGGCGGAAAATATTGCAGAAGATATGCTGGCAGAGGTGGGCGACCCCATTGCCTTTAATGTACAGGGCGCCATCATCCAGACCTACGTAGGCAGTATCCGAAAAATAGACTGGCAGCGCATGCAAACCAATTTCATGGTGGTATTTCCATCGGGCGTTTTAGAAAAGGCCCCCAAGTTTCACGTTTTGCTCACCCGCTACGATTCCATTCCCCAATCTGCCCTCTACCAAAGAGCAGTCGTGCAGCGCTTTCCCAATATCTCCATCATCGACCTGAAACTCGTGCTCAGCACAGTCGATCAATTGCTGGGCAGGGTATCCTTCGTCATTCAGTTTATGGCATTTCTCAGCATTTTCACCGGACTCATCGTATTGATCGGCTCGGTACTATTGAGCAAATACCAGCGGCTTTGGGAAAGTGTTTTGCTCCGTACCTTAGGTGCTAGCCAATTCCAGATTTTGAGCATCAATGCGCTGGAATATTTCTTTCTGGGTAGCCTGGCAAGTCTCAGCGGAATTTTCATTGCCCTTGTCTCCACCTGGTTTTTGTCCTGGTACAGTTTCAAAGCCATTTTCGCCCCCACTTTTCTACCGCTGCTCATCACATACCTCAGCATCACAACTATCACCGTATTGATCGGCCTTAGCAACAGCCGCGAAATCATCAACAAAACACCCTTAGAAATTTTACGAGGTGAATAAATGAGATGTAGCAATTCCCAAATAAAAAATAAATAAATAGTCAAATGCAAAAATAATCTGGGCGTGTTTACCGGGCTGATCCGCTCTATCTTTTGGGCTGGGGCAAAGTGTTGCAAATGGACTTTGGAAAGAGCTTCCGCTGGTCGCTTTCCCAA
>JBBDNB010000035.1 GCA_040877935.1 Chitinophagales bacterium | reverse complement strand
CCCATCATGGAAAGATAAGGAATATATGCGGCATTACACAATTAATTTGGTATTAAACCCAATTGTTTTGCTTTAATAAGTACACCAATGGTTCCAGTAATATTTAAACCCAAATGTTCAGCAATTTTTCTTGCTTTATAATCATCGAGAATCACAGTACTACCCGTTGTTTCCAGAGCTAAAGCTATTACACTCGCTTCTCCTTTATCTATTTGCATTTCGAGTATTTGTTGTTTTGATTGACCTTGAACAGCTTTAATTTCTACTTGATTTGGAAAACTTTTACCAAATTCATTTGCTACTTCTTCAGTAACCAATATTTTTTTGTAAACCTGTCCCAATAGGCTTAAAGCCTCAATTTTAGAGAGAACGATAAAACAACTTGTATCTGCAATGATGTGTTTATGCATTTTTCACATCTCGTGATAAATCAGAAGGAGGGTAGTTGAAAATGGAAACATCATATTTTCCCAGTAGCTCTGCAAATGTTTTTTTAGAAAGGCCGGCAAGCTCTGCAGCCTGACCCAGTGAAAGTTTGCCTTTTTCATAAAGCGTTGAGGCCACTATCATGGCAACATCATTTTCATTCAGGTCCAGGCCATCAGGAATATTTAGATTTACGGTTTTCATACTTTCAAATATAATTAAAATTCTTGCATTCAATTATCCTCTTTTTAAAGCGATGTACCACCAATAGAGTTCCAAATTTTAACATAGCGTACCTATACATCTTGGACGAATTTTAATCACTTAAGCATTGAAAATTTGCATTTCAATATCGGTGCTTACCGGTGTTCCATCCTTTTTTTTTCAGGTGTTTTTCACCCGATTTAACTGCGGGGGCTTCCATTTCGGTGCCCATGGAATCGTTCCATCGGTTCAGAAAACCAAAGAGGGAAATGACGCCCATAATCTCAACAATTTCTCCTTCATCCCAGTGTTTTTTGAGCTTTTCAGCAAGGGCATTATCTACAGTGTTTGGGATATTTGAAGCACTTAGCGCCAAATCCAGTGCTGCTCGTTCTGCATCATTGAAAGCAGGATGGGTTTTGTAATCCCAGATATTGTCGAGTTTTTCCACTTCAGCCCCGTATCTCTCTGCAGCCCTGATGGTATGCGCCTGACAATAGCGACAACCGGCTGCATTGCTGCTGATATAACCGATCATTCGTTTTAAGGCACTGCTCACGCGTCCTTTGTTTTCCATCACGGCCTTGTTCATTTCTATAAAAGCCAGGGCTATGCGTGGACGGTGATACATGGTTTTTATACTGTTTGGACAGAAGCCAAGTGTTTCTTCATAAAAAACAATTAACTTTTTCAATTCTGTATCTGCTGCTTCTTTTTTGGGAGCTACAAGTGGTCGCTGCATATCAATTCTGTTTTGCTTAAGCTTATGTAATGAAAGGGCCTACTACAAATTTCCATCGGCTATTTTTCTCTCCAAAAAAACAAATAATAACCTGAGTTCGGAAATTATTTAAGAGCTCAGGTTAATAAGTAAAGGAAGAATTTTATTGTTTGGAGTAATGAAATAAAAACCCGGGTCAGAAATCCGGGGATATTGCTTTCTTATCCAGAAATTATTCTGCGCTTAAAATGCCAGTCAAAAAAAATTGCTATTTTAGCCCTGTATTGATTAAAACGCTTATTTATGAAAAAAATGTATATTATTATAGCTTTGCTGCTAATTGCTGGCATAATGGAAAACAGTTTTGCCCAAAACTTAACTTGTGGTACAGACGAGCATCACCAATTCAAGATGCAGACGGACTCTGCTTATCAGGCTCAATACAATTTATTTAAAGCCCGGCTTCGCGATGCCATTCAAAACCCTCCATCAAATCAGCGGAATGGCCATACTTATACCATTCCCGTGGTAGTGCATGTTATACATTTAGGCGAGCCGATCGGTGTAGGCAGCAATATCTCAGATGCGCAAATACATGACGCTATTCAGGGACTGAATGACAGGTTTGGAAACAATAATATAGGCTCCGGGGTGGATACTGAAATAGAATTTTGCCTGGCCACCAATGATCCCAATGGACTCAGTACCGATGGAATCAACAGGGTTAATGGGGCAATTATACCAGGTTATTATAATAATGGAATGGAAAGAGGTAGTTGTTCTGGTGGTGATGAGGAAGATTTAAAAGACTTAAGCAAATGGCCGGTTTCTGATTATTATAATATATGGGTTGTACATGATATATGTGGCAACGTAGCTGGTTTTGCTTATTTTCCATCAACCTATCCTTATAATGGAACTGTAATAGTTTCTGACTATATGAATTATTCTTATATTACACTTGCGCACGAACTTGGGCATGGGTTATCTTTGTACCATACTTTTCAAGACGATGGAATCGATGCTTATTGCCCTACTGATAATGATTGTACTTCAGATGGAGATGGAGTTTGTGATACGCCTCCCCATAAGCGAAGCGATTGTGGAAGCAGCAATCCATGTACCTCGTCAGGAGATTGGGACAACAGCAGATATAACTATATGAGCTATTGCTCCACACGAGACAGGTTTACACAAGGACAGAAGGACAGGATGCAGGCTGTATTACAGGTTTACCCGCGTGCAAGCTTATTGACTTCATCAGGATGCTACGAACCATGTATGCTTTCAAGTGCAACAGTTGAAGCCAGTTGCCATGGGGATAATACAGGCAGTGCAACAGTTGTTGCAACAGGTGGTACTCCCGGTTATACCTACACCTGGAATACCAATCCGCCACAAAATTCGCCAACGGCTACCGGCCTTTCGGCAGGAACCTACAAAGTTACGCTCACCGATGCGGGAGGCTGTTCAGATTCAACAACAGTTACCGTCACCGAAACTCCTCAAATTTCATTCAGCACATCTTCTACCGATGCAAGCTGTAACGGTGAAAATGACGGCAGTGCCTCGGTGATGAATGTAACGGGAGGTACTACGATTCAGTCGATCGCTATTACCGAAGATTGGGAAGGAAGCCATTCCTGGACTTTTGTCAATGGTACGCAGAGCAATCAATGGCTTGTCGGTTCGGCTACATCCAATGGAGGCACTAACTCCGCTTATATATCCAATAATGCTTCTTCCAACACATATACAATAACTTCAGGCTCCATAGTTCATTTTTATAAGGACTTTACTTTTCCGGCAGATGCCAGCGACATTCAAGTGGAGTTTGACTGGAAAGGCAATGGTGAGTCAAATTATGATTACATGAGGGTATATCTGGTTGATACCACCACTAATCCGGCTGCCGGATCAATGCTTTCCAGTGGATTGATAGGGAGCGATTATAATATGCAAGCCACATGGGATACCGAAACAATAAGCGGCCTTGATGCCAATGCAGGAACGACAAAGCGATTGGTTTTTACCTGGAGAAATGACGGTAGCGTAGGAACACAACCACCACCTGCTGTTGACAATATCACTGTCAGCTATGAAGCTACCCCGTCTCAGCCTTATACTTATGAATGGAGTACGACCCCTGCTCAAAACTCTGAAACAATCGATAATCTTGCAGCAGGCAGCTATACTGTGACAGTCACAGATGGAATTGGCTGCACCAATTCATCCACGGTAATGGTCAGCGGGCAACCTGAGGTAGCAACCACTTCTATAACTCCTTCCGGTGGAGGCAATAACGGAGCCATTGTGCTGGCGGTAAGTAATGGATCAGAGCCATACAGCTACAACTGGTCAAATGGGGATGCAACTCGGAATATTTCAGACCTTACAGCCGGATATTATACCTTAACCGTTATGGACGATAACGGTTGCACAGCAACACACAGCGTTTCGGTTCCGGTAAATGTAAGTATTATTGAAAACGGGCTGGAAGAGACATTTCAGCTTTACCCCAATCCTGTTGCCGGAAACCTATATATAAAGGCCGAACTAAAGGACATTAGGTCTGTAAGGGTTCAAATTACAGATGCTTTGGGTAGGACAGTTTACCGGCAGGAAATGGGGAGGATTTCTGATCTAAATGAGGTCATCAACCTTTCAGAAAACGCAGATGGTATTTATTTCATAAGGTTGTTTGCCGGTAATGAATCAGTGACTAAAAGAGTGGTGCTGCATAAATTTTAAGCTGTGCTTATTTATAAAGGAATTTCCCGTGTTATATCTCGCTGTACACAGGGGTATTTGATTTATTCTGATATTCTTATGAAAGCAAAAAAGCTTTGAACTCCTTGTAATCTACTTTCATTTTAATGCTTTTCTTTTCTTTCTTCAGCAATGGTTCAGCAGAAGCAGGAATGATGTTTTCGTTGGTAATATTTTTCACTACATCCATGAATTTACAGGGATGGGCAGTTTCCAGAACCACGCCTATATCATTTTTGTCTGATAAATAATCCTGCAAGGCCAGATAACCCACAGCACCATGTGGATCGAGTAAATAGTGCTTTTTCTGATAAACCTTCTGCATACATTTCAAAGTGGCTGTATCTGAATAGGAGTAAGCCTTTATTTTTTCTTTCAGCTCTTCCGTATCCCACAAATCAGTCAATCGCTGAAAATTGCTGGGTTTTCCCACATCCATTGCATTGGAAATAGTGGCAATAGTAGGGCGTGGCTCAAATTTATCGGATGCTAAAAATCTTGGCACTACATCATTGCTGTTGGAGGCGGCAATAAATTGTTTTACTGGCAAGCCCATTTTTTGGGCTATAAGTCCGGCAGTGAGATTGCCATAATTGCCACTTGGCACGGAAATACTGATGTCCCGTTCGGCTCCAAAATGAATAAAGGGCGCAAAATAATAAACTGCCTGTGGCAATAAGCGCGCAACATTGATCGAATTTGCAGAGCTGATTTTTTTTTGCTTACGCAATTCACTATCCAAAAAAGCCTCTTTTACCAAAGCCTGGCAATCGTCAAAATCGCCTTCTATTTCCAGAGCAGTCACATTTTTCTCAAAAGTAGTCAGCTGCTTTTCCTGCAATTCGCTCACTTTACCGGAAGGGTATAAAATGACCACTTCTACATTTTTTGTTTTGGAAAATGCAGCGGCAACGGCACCTCCTGTATCACCGGAAGTAGCGACTAAAATTGTGCACTTCTCATTGGAATCCTTATAAAATTCATCCAGACATAAAGCCAGGAAAGTGGCGCCCACATCTTTAAAGGCATAGCTTGCTCCGTGAAAGAGCTCAAGCGTAAAAATATTATCGTTGATATTGACCAGCGGAAAGGGAAAGGAATAGGTTTTGTCAATGATTTCCTGAAGTTTATCACTGCTGATTTCATCACCCACAAAGGCTTGCAATACATCAAAGGCTACCTGCTGAATGGTTTTTTCCTGAATATCTGAAAAATATCCGCTGGGCAATACCGGGATTTTTTCAGGCATAAACAGGCCATTGTCTTCCGGTAAGCCCTGAATCACAGCATTTCGAAAAGTGGATTTCAGGTTTTTATTCTTAGTACTGTAGTAGTTCATGTTTTATTTTATTTCAACACAACCTTTTGGATTGATTTTCGATTGATAGATCAGTACATCAATATCAAGGCTTTCATAAAACCTTTTCCATTCCACCCCGATTTTTTCGGCTTGTATTTTGTCAGTGCATAAGGCAAATATAGAAGGACCCGAGCCTGAAATACTACAGCCCAGGGCATTGTTTTTCAATGCGATAGCTTTTGCTTTATGAAATCCCGGGATCAGGTAAGCGCGGGCGGGTTCGGCTATTAAATCCTGCATGCCCGACCTGATCCATTCCTTGTTGTTGGTGATGAGTCCGCTTATCAGGGCAGAGACATTGCCAATCTGAGTGATTACATCTTGCAGTGGGATTTCCTTTTTCAATATTTTTTTGGAGTCGGCAGTTTTTACTTCTATCTGGGGATGAACAACAACAATTTGCAGATCATCGGGAAAGGGAATATTGATGATTTGTAATGGTTCATAACTTTTGATAATACAAAAACCACCTAAAAGTGAAGCTGCTACATTATCAGCATGTGCTTTACCTGATGTGGCTTCTTCGCCCAGCATGGCAAAGGCCACCAGTTCCTGAGCTGAAAAGGGTTTGTCTAATAATTGATTTAAGGCAAACGCAGTAGCTGCTGCGGAACATCCGCTGGATCCCAAGCCACTGCCGGGTTTTACGTTTTTTTGAATGGAGATTTCCAGGCCGTGGTTCAAACCGAGTTTTTGCAACATGGCTTTGCTTACTATTCCGGCAATATTTTTACCGGGGTCTGTAGGCAGTTCAGGATATCCGGGAATAGGGTGGATAATAATTTCCCCACTGTCGTTCAATTGCATTTCCAGTTCTTCCCCGATATTTTCCAGTGCCAGGCCAAATACATCGTAGCCGGGACCGACATTGGCTATAGTGGAAGGGGCGAAAACTTTAATCTTTTGCATCTGGGCTTAATTAAAAAGTATTTGCAATACGCATAATATCTCCAAATATTCCTGAAGCAGTAACGGCAGCACCGGCTCCTGCGCCTTTCACTACCAATGGTTGCTCAGGATATCTTTTGGTGCTGAACAATACAATATTGTCTTTTCCCTCAAGATTGTAAAGCGGACTATCAGGTGCGATTTTTTCAAGTCCGGTGTTGGCCTTGCCATTTTGAAAGGTAGCTACATATTTTAATTTCTTGCCCTCATTGGCTGCCTGCTCAATCATCTCCTTAAAATGCTTTTCGTATTTCACCAGCGATTCCAGGAAGCTTTCCACATCTTTGGCTTGCATACATTCCTCAGGGATAAAAGGAATACTGTCAATGTCTTTCAGTTCCATTTCAAAACCGCTTTCCCTCAACAGGATTAATATTTTTCTTTTTACATCCACTCCGCTCAAGTCAATTCTTGGGTCGGGCTCAGTATATCCTTCTGCTTTGGCTTGCTGCACAATTTCGGCAAAAGAGGCGCCTTTGCCATCGTAATTGTTGAAAATGAAATTCAGACTACCGGAGAGTACTGCCTGTATACCGTGGATTTCATCCCCGCTTTTGATCAGGTCATTTAAGGTATTGATAACCGGCAATCCTGCGCCTACATTGGTTTCAAACAGGAATTGACAATTGTAGCGCAAAGCCAGTTGCTTCAGTTTTTTATAGTCTGCCAATTTACCGGTGCAGGCAATTTTATTGGGAGTTACTACCGAAATGCTGTTTTGAAGCACACTTGCATAAGTATTGGCCACATGCTCATTGGCGGTATTGTCAATAAAAATACTGTTGCGCATATTGAGTGCATACATTTGTTCAAGGAACTTATCCAGCTTCATTTTCGACTGGCTTTTTTCCAGTTCTTCAAGTGCAGTTTCAATTGCGTAGCCTTCTTCCTGTATGATCATTTTCCTAGAATTGGCCATCCCAATAATCCTGAGATCAATATGGCTTTTCTCTTTTAAATAGTTCATTTGCTGTTGTAATTGCTCCAGTAAAGCTTTGCCAACATTGCCGCTGCCAACAATAAAAAGGTTTAAACGCTTCAAATCTGAGAGGAAAAAGCTTTCGTGAAGACTGTTCAAAGCCTTTTTGATTTGTCGTTTTTCTATTACGGCAGAAATATTTTTCTCGGAAGATCCCTGTGCAATGGCCTTGATATTGATTCCGTTGTGTCCCAGTACGCTGAACATTTTGCCGCTGATGCCAATATGGTTTTTCATTTGGGAACCGACCAAAGCCAAAATGGCAAGGTCTTCCTCTATGCTTAATTCGTCCAGCATTTTTTCCTCAAATTCCTTTCGGAAACTTTGCCCTATTGCTGATTTTGCTTTTTCCACATCTGCCTGGTCTATGGCAACACAAATACTGTGTTCCGAGGAAGCCTGGGTAATCAAAATGACACTTATTTTGGCAAGTGCCAGCGCTTCGAACAAGCGGTGGGAGAAATAGGGAATACCCACCATACTGCTTCCTGAAAGGTTGAGCAATGCGATGTTTTCAATGCAGGATATGCCTTTTATTATCTGGGATTTGCCATTTTCAAAATGATAAATTTTAGTTCCGGCAGCTTCTGGCTCAAAAGTGTTTTTGATGTATATGGGAATCCGCTTTTTATATACCGGGTGCACAGAAGGAGGGTAGAGGACTTTGGCTCCAAAATGGGTCAGCTCCATGGCCTCTTCATAATCGATTTGCTCAATGGAATAAGCCTGTCGTACCAATTGAGGATTGGCAGTCATCATACCGCTGACATCCGTCCAGATTTCCAGTGCTGGAGCGTCCAGGGCGGCTGCTAAAATTGCGGCTGTATAATCTGAGCCGCCACGGCCTAATGTGGTGGTCGTTCCATTGCTATCACTGGCCATAAAGCCCGGACAAACATAAACACTGGCTGATTTATTCCGGAAATAGTTTTGAATGGCTTTTTCAGTTTTTGGAAAATCTACATTGGCTTTTCCGAAATAACTGTCGGTGAATATAAATTGCCTGGGATCTGTTAATGCAGTGTCCATTCCGCTTTTGCTCAGAAATTGCTCGATTATCAAAGCCGACAGAACTTCGCCCATACAGCTGATTCTGTCCAGGGTTTTGGGAGACAGTTCCCGGATCAGGAATAATCCTCGCAAAATGTCTTCCAGTTCATTGAGTTGCAGCCGTGTTTTTCCCATTACGGCACTTTGGTTTTTAGCAGGCAGTAACTCCTGTATGCAATTCAGGTGCCGGTCGGAGATGGTTTTTAATAGTTCGTGATAGGATTCATCAGCATTGGCTGCCATTCGACTGCATTGCAACAATTGATTGGTAATACCGCCAAAGGCAGAGACAACCACTATCATTGGGTTTTTATCGGCTTTTGAGGCGACTATATTTTTAACTTTTTTGATTGTTTCAGGACTGCCTACAGAAGTACCTCCGAATTTTAGTATTTGCATAATCAATTAGCTTAATGGTTTGTCTGGCGAAATAAAGAATTCAGCCTGTTTATACTGTGTTTGCCCGTTTTTTGTTACTGTCAATTCGTGAGCAATTGAAGATAATTCAGATATTTGGATTTTTATAGCGGAAATTATTGATAAGATTGTTGATAATGATTTTGTAGTTTTTTGTTGAATGCAGTTGGTAAAGTAAGAATTCAGTTATTAATTCTGCAAATTAATAAAACAAAAAAGTATGATCCCTCCGGGATCAGTTAGTGGGTGAGTTTAGTTTTTATAAACATATGATCCCTCCGGGATCTTTTTCTTTGCTTAAAAAATGATCCAAGTTTAATTTTATTTGAGAAAAAATGAAGAAATTAGGGTAACCTATGTGGTCTTTCTTTCCCCGTTAATTCCACAAAATTTTTATAGTCGTTTTCCAATTGCTGCCATATCCATTTTTTGGTTTCTTCTTTTAATTTTGGTTTTTCCTTCACTTTAGTGCCCCTGATTTCTGCCAGTACATCTTTTATTTTTACCCTGTATTGTTTTGGGATTTTCTGGATAATGGATCTGTATTTTATGAAATATTTATCTAAAGCAGGAGGAAGTTTTTGTTCACCTAATGATTTATTTGTATGGTGATTTATTTTTGATAATTTTTCATAATTTATATTTATAAATGCAGCTACATCTTTTAATACCATTTCATTTTTGTTTTTAAAATCATCAAAATCAATGATCAGGATATTTTTCATACCAAACAGTTCTACATAGTCTTTGATCTGTTTGTAGTAGGCACTTAGTGAAATATAATGTGGGTCTTCTTGAATGGCTTTATCAAAACTACGCTTTTCCCTTCCTCTTTGAACATTGTGCACGTATTGGGATATGATTCTGTCAAATGGATTTCTAACCATGTAAATCAGTTTCATATCCGGGTTATAGGCAAATATTTTTTCTGCAATGTCCCGGTTGGATTTTATGGCAGCAGTATAGGAAGTGGAAGCTTCCCCATAAATTTTCGCAGATTCTTTGTTTTGAAAACAGTTGTGGTATTCTTCAAGGGTTTTGGGCGCATGTTTGGCTTTACTGAAAAAGCAGGGTTCTTTGGGGCGCGAAAAACCAACCTGCGGATGCATTTCAAGCAGTTCAGCAAGGCTGGTAGTAGCACATTTCATCGCACCAATTATGATAAACCCTACTTTCATATTAACCGGGTGTTTCTACTTTTAATTTTTTTACTGCTGTTCCATCTTTCCAGGTGCCCATGTCTTTTTGCTTTTTTGTGTTTCCAAAAGCCACATCGCAGTCTATTCCGTAATAAGTGCAACGAGCAAGTCCGTCTGCCAGCTTCCAGAATCCATTGAAATCGGCTTTATCCAGTCGGTGGATCATCTTTGCTCTAAATACAATTAGAAACCCGGTGCCTTTGTCAAATTCAGGATCCATTGCAACAGGGTCTTCGTGAACAGCTTTTACTTCCTCTTTTCCCTGGTTGTCTTGCCACATTTTCACTAAATTAATTGTTTTCAGGCGGTCTTTATTTAACTCAAATATTTCCTTGCTAAAACTGCCACCTGTAACATGATCTTTTTCACTCATAAGTAGTAACATTTTTGTGTCCTCCGGAATTTTGGTATAGTCTTTTATTCTGCCGCTTGTAATAAATCCATGTCCGGATTGCAGTACAAAAATAGCACTGGGTTTAGGTATATTATATTTTTTCCATTCAATGCTTAAATTCACGGAAATAACACCGCCATATGAATGTCCGATCATTAGAAGTTCACTCTGATAGGGTTGAATTCCTGCTGTTTTTTTAATTGCATAAATCCCATCGCGAATTCCTTTGGCTGCATTAGGAGTGAATGTTTTGGCAGATGTCAAGAGGCTTTTTTGATATCGCGGAAAAATCACTGCATATCCCTGATAAACCAAATGTCGGATCCATGCGCCATATCCTACCGGATTGTGTAAGCCCCAGCCGTGATTAAATACAATCAACGGAATGGAGTCGCCTTCGAAATCTTTTGGATAATAGGCTGTGAATCCATCTGCTTCAGAAAAGGAGTCTATTTCTATATAGTCGCTGTATGTATAATTGTATTGATCCTGAATAGGTACTTTGTCGAGTTTATAATAGGAGCTAAGCGCAAAGTGAATGATCAATATCATTGCGATAAAGGTCAGAAAGATTTTTAGTGTTTTTTTCAAGTAATGGATTTTTATGCGAAGTGTAAATTTATGTATTAATATGAAAAGGCTGTCTCAAATCAGAAACAGCCTTTTCTTAAGTCATTGATTTCAATTTTTTATCTTACAATATAAATCCAGGCATCACTGAATTCCTGATTTTCTTCCCTGAACTTGTACAATTCGCGGTAGCCGGTTTTCAAATCATCAGGCTGTGAGATATATACGTAATGCCATGCTCTTTTTTTATTGTAAACCGTACCTACATTAAAGCCTCTTTCCTCTAAATCCTTCATAAAATTATAGGCATTGTCTCTAACTTTAAATGAGCCTAAGACCATGTAATAATCACCCAGAGGAGCACCGGATATGTGTTCCAGATCATCCCTCTGAATAACACGTGTTTTATCATCCTGGCTGCTGCCTTCTTCCATATCGTTAATTTGCTGCTGCATGTCCTGGATTTTTTCCAGTAAATCCTTAATACTCTCTGCATCATCTATGTCGCTAAAATCTTCAGAATCTCTATCAGCTTTTGCATTGAGTTTCATTTCAAGAGAATCAATCTGTGCCTGTAGATTTTGGATTATGCTGTCCTGTTTGTCAACCACATCTTTCATTCTGCCAAAATTATCTTCAGTAAGGTCATCTAATTTTTTTTGTTTTCTTCCAAAGCGAATGCCAAGCATAATTTCATGTGAACCATTGTTGTAGTCACTCAATGCATTCAAGCCCATATCGTAGCTGTAGCCTACACTTACCATATTGTGGACTCTAAACCCACCATTGAAAGTTACGCCATAGTCATAGCGGTAGGCACCTCCAATCCATACCATGTCTTTGTATGAAAATTGTGCTCCTGCATCAAATGAGAAATTGGAAAAGTCATTGGTTCTTCCAATTATTTGTGGAGTAATAAATAAATTATCATCCAATAAACCTATGCGGTAGGAAGTTTGCAAAATATAATGCCGATCAAGCCGATAATTGGCTTCTTCGTCAGTATCGATATGTCTTAATTCTGTAGCCAGAATTTGAGGCACTGAAAAGCCGAGGTTCCAGCCTTTTAGGTAATAATTGATTCCGGCATTGGCATCAAATGAGGTAGAGCGTTGCAAGTTGTTGTTGATCGCTGCATCATCATTATTGGTTACAAATACTTTTGAGTAATCAATATGTGTATCCAAAAAGCCTGCTGACAGCCCCATAGATAAACGATGGTTTTCGCTAAAATTTAAATGATAGGCATAAGACAAGCTAGCCGCATATCGCGTAAATATATTGCTGATATCATTGTAGAAATAAGCACCAAATCCGGCCTTTTTATTTTTTGTTGCCATATCAAAGGAAGCGGCACGAGTTTCTGGCGCACCTTCAAATCCCGTCCATTGCCTGCGGTACATAAAGTACAATTGTGGGTCACCCGAAAATCCGGTTTGGGCAGGATTGTATATAAATGGGTTATTGAAATATTGAGAATACAAGGGCACTTGCTGCGCCATAATTTCTCCTGCAAAAAATGCAGATACTAGTAATAATCCGAAAATCTTTTTCATAATCATTCAGTTTATCTTAAAATGGAAACTGCTCCTTTGTAAATTTTTTCTGATCCATCAAATCGAATTGTGTAATAATAAGTGCCTTCAGGTAGGTCGTTGCCATTGTAGCGGCCATCCCAATCATTCTGATATTGTTGTGAAGTGTACAATTCATTGCCATAGCGATTGTAAATACTGACCTCTACATCCGGATAAGTTTCTACATTTATGATTTCCCAAAAATCATTCACACCATCTCCATTCGGGGTAATTACGTTGGTAGCTTCCACTTTGTAATCTTCCAAAACATTGATGGTGATAGTATCGGTGTCTTCACAGCCATTGAGATCAGTACCAAGTACTACAAATTCTGTAGAGCTTAGTGGTGTAGCTCTTGTTTCAGGTGAATCGGGGTTTTCCAGATCAAATTCAGGTGTCCATTCATAAAACACTGCTCCGGTAGCTGAAAGATAAACAGAGTATCCCTTGCTAATGGTGGTGTCTTTATAGGCTACCACATTGGGCAATTCCCAAACGGTGATATAAATAGAACTTGTATCGGTGCAGCCAAAATTGCTTTCCACGGTCAATTGATAATTGCCATCTTCTTTTACAATGATGTTTTGGGTGTTTTCAGCCGTTGACCAATTGTAAAAATCGGGTAGGGGACTGGCACTTAATTCCACGCTGTCGCCATCACAAAAGCTGGTTGGGCCGAGCGGGTTGATTGTAGGATCGGGCAAGTCATGTACGACTACAGTTTTTATCACCGAATCGATACAGCCTTTTGCAGTAGTGGCTTCCAGTAATACATCATAAGCACCTGGCGCAGCATAGGTATGTGAAGGAGCATTGGCAAAAGACACCTCCTGATCGCCAAAATTCCAGAAATTTGAAACAACTGATCCGCTGTCAGGAACGCTTGTGTTGTTTTCAAATTCTGTGGTTTCTCCTATACAAACCGGATTGGCTGAGAAATCAACTTCAGGTAAAGGATAAATTTCTACGGTATCCCTTATGGTGTCGGTACATCCAAAATTGCTCATCACGGCCAGTTCCACTCCAAAATCTCCATAGCCATTGAAAACGTGAATTGGGTTTTTATCCTGTGAACTAAAACTATCGCTGAATGCCCAGTTGTAGCTCAATTGACCGGCAGATATATTGGATAAATTGGTGAATGCCACCGCATCTTCTTCACATTCATTACTAAAAGTGAAATTGGCAGAAGGTACGGGATGCACGGTAATGTTTTTAACCTGCTGTGCTTCACAACCAAAATCAGAAGTTACGTCCAATGTTACTTCATAAATACCCAGGGCGTTGAACAAATGTTGTGGATTGGTAGCTGTGTCGGTCGTTCCATCACTGAAATCCCACTCGTAAGTCATTGTGCCAAAATCGATGGTTGAAAGATTGGTAAAATCTACTGTATCTCCATAGCAGGAATTGCCCAGACTGAAATCTGCATTGGGCAATGGATAGACTACATGCGTTTTGCTAAAGCTATCCACACAGCCCAAATTGCTGGTTTGCACCAAAATCACTTCGTAAATCCCGGCAGTATCATACAAATGCGTAGGATTGATATCTGTACTTGTAGCAGAATCTCCGAAAAACCACTGATAGTTTGATGCTCCGCTACTCAGGGTACTGGTATTGGTAAATTGCACGGCTTGATCCAGACATACATCCTGGCTGTTGAAACCTGCAACGGGTCTTGGGTAAATGGTGACTGTTGTTTGATACATATCAGAACATTCACCATTATCAACTGTGAGCGTAACTGTGTAAGTACCTGAAGTATCGTAAACATAGGCTGGATTGGCTACTGTATCGGTATTGCCATCCCCAAAATCCCAGGCATAATTTAAATCGCTGCCCGTAGATTGATTCATAAAGAAAGTAGTGTCTTCATCGCAATTATTGTTGACAGTAAACAGAGCTTCTGGTTGTTCATAGATAATAACCGTTTGCGTATCTGCATCCGCACAGCCATTTCCAGAAGTGATATTTAAAATCACTTCAAAAGTATCAGCCGAAGCGTAGGTATGGCTGGGTTGTGCATTGGTATTGGCAGGGCTTCCATCTCCAAAATCCCAATTGTAGTTTAAATTTCCCGCAGCAATAGAGCTGTTATTGATAAAATCAATGGTTTCACCAAGGCAAACACTATCAGCTAAAAATGCAGCCATTGGCTCGGCATAGACCTGAACCGTTTTGGTCAAAGTATCCACACAATTGTCCCCATTGGCAATGGCCAAGGTAACATCATACATGCCGTAGCTTGCATATAAATGATTTGGGTTTTCATCGGTAGATGTATTTCCATCTCCAAAATCCCAGGTGTAAGTTAAACCCGAACCCGTTGATGTATTTATAAATTCGGTAGAATCCCCTGCGCAAACGGTAGTTGCTGTAAAGTCCGCAGCAGGTTGTTCGTAAATCACCACCGTTTGCGTATCGGCATCCATACAGCCATTGTTGCTTTCTACATTCAGGATTACTTCATAGGTTCCGGTTCCTGTGTAAGTGTGGCTGGCCTGTACATTGGTGCTGGTATTTCCATCTCCAAAACTCCAGGAATGTGAAAGGCTTCCGCTTGAAATTGAACTTTGATTGTCAAAAGCAATGCTTTCTCCCAGGCAAACACTGTCGGCAACAAAACTTGCCACGGGATTGGGATACACACTTACTGATTTCGAGGTGGTATCTGCACAGCCTTGATTGGAAGTGGCGATCAGCTCAACGGAGAAGTTTCCATCATTTGCATAAACATTAAAAGGATTTTCATCATTGGAAGTATTGCCATCATCAAAATCCCAGTCCCATGTTAATGTGCCAGAACCAGTGAAAGCAGTATTGTTTTCAAATGTAAGCGTATCCATTGCGCAATTGCTTTGGAAAGTAAAATTTGTATTGGGATTGGCGTATATATTGATGCTTTGAACCAATGTATCGGTACAGCCATCTGCATTTTCAGCAATCAATTGAACATCGTAAGTGCCCGGTTGAGCATAAGTATGAGAAGGGTCATTAGCTGTAGAAGTATTCCCGTCACCAAAATTCCAGTTGTAAGCCGTTGCCCCGGTGGAAGTATTGGTAAAATCAGAACTTGCTCCCACACAATTGTCATTATAAGTGAAACCGGCAGTGGGCTTGTCAAAAACTTCTATGCTGATAATGGTATCGTCTGCGCAGCCTTGGTTGGAAGTTACGGTAAGCGTGACATCGTAATTTCCAGAAGCTGGGTAAACATAGTTGACATCCTTTAAATTAGAAATACTCCCATTTCCAAACTGGTACGCATAAGCATCAATCGTTCCGCTTACAATTGTGGATAGATCGGTAAAAGAAGTTGGGCTACCTGCGCATGCCAAACTTGCGTCAAAATTTGCAGTTACAACTGGATGAATGGTAATATCCGAGCCATTGTCATCATCAGAGAAAGGAGGATTGGTAGCTGTGATTCTAATTCTATACCCTGTTCCATCAGCTTGGTTTTCACCAATTGTAGCAGAAATGGTACCTGATGTTTGAGATGCAATTCTTCCCAATTCCACCGGGCTTCCAAAATTTCCAGAAGCATCAGACAATTCTGCAATAAATTCATTGCCTGCCAGAAAATTTCCAGTGGCAGTATAGTTGATGTTAAATGTTTCCTGAGGACAATATTCCAGCTTAGGTAAGCTCAAAGTGATTCTGTAATTCACGCTTTCAGCTCCTACTGTTTGGTTGGGTTCAGGAGAAGTGTATTTACGAGCACGCGCCCATTCAGTTTCTAAATTTGCTGCATCGCAAACGATACCTAAACCTAGTCTTACATCAGATGGCAAAGTGTATGCACTAGAGTTACCTGTTAGATTCTCAGGACTTGTCATTATTTGAGTAGATGTGCTTGGCCATGCTAGACTCCAGACGCTCAATAGATTTGAGGTGGGAATTATGACAGTAGAAGATCCACCGTATGTATTCGAGCCTGTTCCACAACCACTTCCACTAGTAAACCCTAGAGATATCCTTGTGGGTGATTCAAAGTTTGATATAAGGTGTCCCTCCGTATTAGTTGGGTTTAATTGAGCTATATGTGCCCGTCCACTTATACTGACGACATTCATTTCAGTAACAGTAGGGGTGGAGACAGTAGCTTTACTTATTAAGTAACTACCTGAGGCAGGACTAGTGGTGATAGTTGCCGTTCCACCAGAAATAACTGTAGAGGAACCTGCAGCTGCCAGTGAATCCCATTTTATAGTATTCAAAGAAGTTCCATCAAAATCATCGAAAAACTGAAAAGTAGCCTCTCCATTGCTTGCGGCAGCAGCGGTATCATTTCCATAAAACATATTCACCGTAGCAGAACCATTGGCTGGGATATTGTTTACTTCTACCCAGATTACGGTATTGGCTGTATTGATACCCGACTCTATCCAGTAATCCAGATTATTACAAGCAACATCCGTAAAACGAATATCCGATCCATCGGCATTCATTTTATTGGCTGTGATCAATGCATCGGTGGCAATGGTAAATTGTACCTGAAAATCCGTCAATGCATCAGGGTTGGTAGAATTGTCAACCGTAATGGGGCGTATATATTCCCAATCGGGCAAGCACTGGGCTTGGCTTTGTAAAAAAGAGAACAGGAATAATAAGAATGATAGAAAACCTATTTTGCTGAAAGCGGATGGGATAAGCTTATTCATAGGGTATTGGTTTAATTGTTCAAATTCTTGCATCAAGAATCAGCATGGCCTCAATTAGCTGATTATCAATTTTTAGTAAAATTGAAGCTAAAGTAAAAAAACTGTTAAGGAATAGGACTTCTACTTATTAACAGCTTGTGATTAGTCGTCTATATTTATATTCACAAAAGATGAGATGATATTTGAAAAACAGAATGCTTGTCAGGCTTGAGTGTATTTATTGCAGTATTGCGCCAAAGTATCCACCCAGGCATCATTGTCATTTAGGCAGGGGATGCGCACGAAATGTTCGCCACCGTTTTCCAGGAAAATTTCCTTGCCCTCCATGCCAATTTCCTCTATGGTTTCCAGGCAATCGGCCACAAAAGCAGGACAGACAACGGCCAAGCGTTTTACTCCTTTTTTTGCAAGCGCTTCGATGGTTTTATCGGTATAGGGCTGCAGCCAGGGGTCTTTGCCCAGGCGGGATTGAAAGGATTGACCGAATTGCGTTTTGCCCAAATTCAATCTTTTGGCAACTTCTTCGGTGCTTACAACGGTATGGTGGCGGTAGCACAATTCATTCACAGGGCACTTTATTTGACAACAATTTTTTCTTTTAAGGCAATGCGCCCCACTAGGGTCGGTTTTTTGCACATGCCTTTCAGGCACTCCGTGATAGCTAAAAAGTAAATAATCCACTTTATCTAGATACGGTCGAATGCTTTCAGTCAAAGTATCAAGGTATTGTTCTTCATCATAAAAAGGATCTATACTTTTGAGCTTAATATTTGGAGCCAATTTTTGTAGCTCAACTTCTGTTTTTTCCACTACGGTCTTGAAAGTGGCCATGGCATAATGCGGATACAGTGGAATCAACAGGATTTCTTCCATATCCGGCATTTTCTGTAATAGTTTCTCAATTCCGCTTTTAATGGAAGGGTTGCCATAGCGCATGGCCAATTCCAGGGGCTGTTCCACTTTTTCCCCCAGCTTGGCTTTTAGTTTTTCTGAAATCACGATCAGGGGAGAGCCTTCATCCGTCCATACGGATTTATAAGCTTCGGCAGATTTTTTTGGGCGAAATGGCAGAATAAATCCCTTTACAATCAATGCGCGTAAAAGCCAGGGCACATCAATCACGTATTTGTCCATCAGAAATTCATCCAGGTATTTGCGTACATCTTTCACCTGTGTGGAATCGGGAGAACCGAGATTGACCAATAATACGCCTGTCTTTTTCATAGAGGGATAACTTAAATTGGATTTAATGGTTTAAACCTAAATTATTGTCAAAACCCTAAATACCTAGCACTAAATCCTAATCAAAATCCTGAATCTCAAATGTTTAAAACATTGATAAATTAGATATTAGAGCTTTGTACTTCCCTAAATAGGGTTTACTGTTTTGGGTTAACAATTAATTTATTCATATTACAACCGGTCAATTATGAGCCTGAGGTTCTTTTTTTGGTAAAAACAGGGAGGATAGATGCCTCCTTGATTTTAGAATTACCATCGGCATAAATAATCACCTTCGATTTTTTCTTGGGTACTCAAATGTATTAATTTTTCTCTAACTCTTCAGGTGAGAATTCATTATTAAAAGCAACAAAGTGTTTCCGCTCCCTGTTATAATGATTGACTGCACGCTTTAACTCATCCTTGAGCTGGAAGAAGTTTTGGATATCTCATTTCAATAAGTATTCATTTTTTATTGTTCCGTTAACCCTTTCTACGAAGGCATTTTCATAGGCAATCAGCCCATGCTTATCCCTATTCCATTGTCCGTAAGTAGTGTCTGGTCGAAAAGCACCATAAATCTAAGATTCCATTAATTTTTCAATGAC
>JBBDNB010000034.1 GCA_040877935.1 Chitinophagales bacterium | reverse complement strand
ACTATACTTTGAAAATACCAGATAAGAAATAATAAAACAGCTATAGCGATACTGATAAGCAACCAGCGGGGAAAATCTTTCATGCTTTAAAAATACAAAAAAAATGCAACTATTGCCGTAGTATATTCCTCAATACAAAAATGTATGAGAATCTACTGAAGTAATTTAAAAACAGAATAAAATGAAGGTTAGAGTATATAAATCAGTGTTTATTTTTTAAACTTAAAAAGCTTTAAACTATTGTTTATCAGTGTTTTTTATTGTTTTATTTAAACCATTAAAATAAACTACAGCAAAAACTTTAAAACCAGATGACTTTACTGTAAAAAATGTGCCGCAGCTATTCTTGTCACATACAAGACAGCACTTTCAAATCATTGAACTCATGTTCATCTCTACTTATTGCAAATCCATTTTTGAGAAGCTCCTACCCTTCCGGTTTATAAATTCACGCTTAATTATTTCAATGAACCCTACTAAATACACCCTGTAAAAATGACAGTTTTATGATTCAGTTCTAATAAGACTACGAAAATTCGACACCGATAAAATTTTGATTTTTCATTTGGAATTTAATCATAAAGCAAACGAGCTTAAATTCTACAAACAACCTATTGCGCTTCTGGAATCATTCTATCAAATATTTAATTGAAAAACAGAAATACGTGTATTTTTTTATAAAAAACTGTCACCTAATTTCATCAGCTACTTCATAAATTTATGCCTATTCAAATCGTTATTATTAATTATTTGACAGTTGGAGTAAAACAACTAAACATTGGTTTATACGCATAGAATTTCAGCACTTTAATTGGTTTATTTACGCTATGTGAACATATAGACAAATTTGCTTCGTTGACCCCGCCCAAGTTGTAAATTATAAATTTTGATGGGGTAAAAATCAAGAATGCTTATTTTGTGGGCTTTTTAAGTCTGAAATTTTCAGCAAAATTCAAGTCGCTTACAAATTCACAAATGGAAACAAATATTATCACCCAGGTTTTTCTACCACTTGCACTTTTTATCATTATGCTCGGAATGGGCTTAACCCTTGTACCCAATGATTTCAAACGGGTGTTGCGCTTTCCGCTGGCTGTAGCTATTGGTTTAGTGTTAAAATTACTGCTGATACCTCTGCTCACTTTTGGGATTCTTTTTCTTATTCCCCTTCAACCCGAACTGGCAGTGGGTTTTGTTTTGCTAGCAGCTTGTCCGGGGGGTGCCACAACCAATCTTATTGCTCACCTTGCCAAAGGCGATGTAGCACTTTCCATTACACTTACAGCAATTGCAAGCTGTGTTACTGTTTTTTCTATTCCTATTGTTGTTAATATAGGACTGGAACAGTTTATGGGTGAAACAATGCTCATCAAGCTGCCAGTTATGAAAACCATTCTGCAAATTCTCGCCATTACCATTATTCCTGTAATGATCGGTATGGTCATCAATAATAAATACCCTGAGCTTTCTAAAAAATCAGAGCCACTCGTAAAAAAACTCTCTGCGCTTTTCCTGGTATTGATTGTTTTCGCTGCACTGATGAAAGAACGGGAAAACATTCTTGATTTTTTCAAAAAGGCTGGGCCCGTAGCATTGATCCTAAATCTCAGCGGTATGTTGCTGGGCTATGGCATCACTAAATTACTGACCAAACAAAAAGACCAGGCAGTAACAGTGGGTATAGAAGTGGGTGTAGTAAACGGCACACTGGGTATTGCCATTGCTGCCGGAATTTTGCAAAATTCTGTAATGACCATTCCTTCTGCAATTTACAGCCTGATAATGTTTCCGGCAGTTTTGTTAATGATTTATATTGGGAATAGAAAAAAAGGATAGCGGGATATTGACAAAGTTTAATTACAGACAAATTACATATTCTGAGCAGCGTATTTGAAACTCATTAGTATTCTACAATTAAACCGGAATTATGCAATAGTTTTCTATTGCGTAATCAGACGATTTAAAAATCAATAACTTATCAAGTTACAAAGGAAACCTCTTTGGTGATTTTCAAATGTCTGGGTTAAACCCTGACAAAAACACATTAAAAGGCGTTTTTCGTCATTAGTCCGGGTCAAACCTAATACATCCCTTTTTTCGGGTTTACATATAGAAAGCCTCATTTACCCCAAACAAAAAGCCTCTTCAATTCCTTAGTTTTGCAATCCTGATCTAAAAAAGTCATTTCTATGAACCTTGAAACATCCAAAGAACTATTTAAAAGAGCGCAAAATTTTATCCCGGGAGGCGTAAATTCCCCCGTAAGGGCATTTAAATCCGTGGGTGGCGATCCCATATTTTTCAAATCTGCCAAAGGCGCCTATCTCACCGATGTGGATGGCAATCGCTACATTGATTATGTCGGTTCCTGGGGTCCCATGATTTTGGGAAATGCCTACGAACCAGTAATTGAAGCGGTGCGGGAAGCTGCATTGAGCGGCACTTCCTTTGGCGCGCCTACGGAAATTGAGGTAAAAATGGCAGAACTGATTACGGAAAATGTGCCCAATGTGGACAGCATCCGCATGGTGAATTCCGGAACAGAAGCCTGTATGAGTGCCATTCGTGCCGCCCGCGGATTTACGGGAAAAGACAAGATCATCAAATTTGAAGGTTGCTACCACGGACATGGCGATTCATTTTTGATCAAAGCCGGTAGCGGGGTTTCCACTTTAGGACTGCCCAACAGTCCTGGCGTTACGGAAGGAACGGCCAAAGACACACTCACCGCTCCATACAATGATTTGGCTGCTGTTGAAAAACTGACAAAGGCGAACAAGGGCGAAATTGCCGCCATCATTATAGAACCCGTTCCGGGCAATATGGGCTGTATTATTCCGGAAAAAGGATTTTTGGAAGGCCTGCGCAGCTTGTGCGATAAAGAAAACATCGTGTTGATATTTGATGAAGTGATGACCGGGTTCCGCCTTTCCTTTGGAGGCGCACAGGAATTGCTGGGCATAGATGCGGATTTAATGACTTATGGAAAAATCATCGGGGCCGGTTTGCCGGTGGGTGCCTATGGTGGAAAACAGGAAATAATGGATGTGATTGCGCCTGTTGGCCCAGTTTACCAAGCGGGAACGCTTTCGGGCAATCCATTGGCGATGGTTGCGGGCTTTACTCTATTAAAGGAACTGAAAGAAAATCCCAAGCACTATGCGGAATTGGATGAAAAAACGGTCTATTTGAAAAATGGCTGGCAAGAAATCCTGAATGAAAAAGGCATTGCGCACCAAATCAACCAATTGGGCTCCATGATCAGCCTACACTTTGGAGGGGAACCGGTTAGGGATTTTGACAGTGCCAAAAAATCTGCGGACAACGGTTTGTTCAAAAACTTTTTCCACGGCATGTTAAAGGAAGGCGTTTATTTACCGCCTTCTGCTTTTGAATCCTGCTTTTTAAATAATGCTTTGACAGATAAAGAATTGGAAGCAACTTTGAAAGCGACTGAAAAGGCTGTAAATGAATTAAACGAAACTGTTTGATTAAAACCCTAAGCTCTAATATCGAAATCCCAAACAAGCTACAATACCTAATTCATCAATGTTTTAAACATTTGAGATTCAGGATTTTGATTTTGTTTAGGATTTAGTGCTTGGTGTTTAGGGTTTTGACAATTGTCATTGTCAAAAATCAAATGCGCATGCCCCAAATCCACAAACTTTCACTTTTTACATTAAATTCGCATTGAAACAAAAATTCACGAAATGCGATTCCTGCTATTCCTCTTATTCTCTTTATTAAGTTTCGCGCTGTTTTATTTTTTGCATTTTCCTCAAAAAATGGGAGATAAACAATTGCCGCGCATTGCCCCTATACTCAGTCCATTTACAGGCTACAGTGTGCAGGTACAGCAGGCTGAGGAAAAGTTAGCCACTGAAATTCAAAAAATTGATGGCTTAAAAGCTGCCGTAAGTATCTATTATGATGAATGGCAGGTGCCGCATATCAATGCCGGAAATGAACTCGACCTAATTTATATGCAGGGCTATCATACAGCAAAAGACCGCCTTTGGCAAATGGAATTCATTTCCTATGCTGCAGCAGGCAGGCTCTCTGAAATAGTAGGCAATGCCACCCTGGAATTCGACAGAATGCAAAGAAGAATTGGATTGCCACAGGCCGCAGATGAAAACCTGACATTTATCCTAAAGGATAAAAAAAGTGCCGAGATACTAAATGCCTATACAGCCGGTGTCAATGCCTATATCAATCAATTGGAGCCGCGCGACTATCCTATTGAATATAAATTGCTCGACTATGCCCCCGAACAATGGGCACCCATTAAATCGGTATTGCTGATAAAGTACATGGCCAAAATGCTGAGCAGCAAAGAATACGATTTTGAATTTACCAATGCACTGAATCAATTTGGCAAAGAAATTATAGAGGTACTTTACCCTAATTTTCCTTTGGTTGAAGACAATGACCCGGTTATTCCTTTGAGTTATAAAGATTCTGTGATAATAAAAGGAGAGGATACATTGCGCACTTCCTCCAATAAGGAAGTTTATGTTAGTAATGAACATGAAAAAGCACCACCCTATCTCGGCAGTAACAATTGGGCGGTTGACGGGGAAAACAGTGTTACAGGAAGCCCTATACTTTGCAATGACCCGCATTTGCAGTTACAGATTCCCAGCATCTGGTACCAAATGCAACTTACAGCACCAGGGGTGAATGTCTATGGTGTAACGATTCCCGGAGCACCCGGCATAATCATTGGATTTAATGAAAATATTGCCTGGGGCGTAACCAATGGTGCTATGGATGTAAAAGACTGGTATAAAATCATTTACAAAGACAATTCCCGTGAGTTTTACAATTCAGGTGGGCAATGGGTCAAAACCAAAAAGCACATTGAAGAAATAAAAATTAAAGGACAGGAAACTTTATTTGACACCCTTATTTATACCGAGTTTGGCCCGGTAACCTACGATCGTGGTTTTTTCCAGGACAAAGGCACTACACCACTTGCGCTGCGTTGGACAGCACTTGATTATGGCAATGAATTAAAAACATTCATTCAGCTCAATAAGGCAAAAAGCTACGCTGGCTATAAAGCAGCTTTAAAGCACTACAACTGCCCTTCCCAAAACTTTGTGTTTGCCTCAAAATCAGGAGACATAGCGCTTTGGCAAAGGGGTAAATTGCCCATTCGAAGAAAAGACCAGGGGAAATTCATACAAGAAGCAGATCAGCTCAACAGTCAGTGGCAGGGATTTATTCCATTTGAAGATGTTCCCCATGTGTACAATCCAAAAAGAGGTTTTGTGAGTTCGGCCAATCAACATGCCACGGATTCCACCTACCCTTACCCTTATCACGGGATTTACCAGTATTACAGAAACCGCAGGATTAATGATATACTTCGGTCAAAAGAGCAATTCAGAATTGCTGATATGATGCAATTGCAAAATGACAATTACAACTTACTGGCCGAGGAAGTAATGGAATGGCTACTTCCCTATCTCGACACTATCGAAAGTCCTGAGAGCGAGGTTATTGAACAACTCAAAACATGGGATTATTTTAATCATGCGGAATCCAAAGCAGCCGTAGCTTTCGAAATTTTCTGGAATACCCTGTACGAGCTTACCTGGGATGAATTACTTAAAGAAGATGCCGGTCTTACAGCTCCTGCATTTTATTACAGCAATAATTTTCTGAAGAATCATTCAAGCCATCCTTTTATAAAAAACAAAGCCAAAAACATCAGCAATTTTGAGGAATTGATTCTTATGGCAATTCAAGAATCCGATCTTGCTTATTCTGAATTTGAAAATGAAAACAGCAAGGTAAGATGGGATCAATACAAAGGAACCAAAGCGCGACATTGGGCAAGGATAGAACCCTTGCATTCACAGCCACTGATGAACGGTGGAAATAAACATATTGTAAATGCCACAAGCGGTACGCATGGTCCTTCCTGGAGAATGATCGTGGCACTGGGTGATGAGATTGAAGCCTATGGCATCTATCCTGGGGGGCAATCGGGCAATCCGGCAAGCAGATATTACGACAATTACAGTCCACTTTGGGAAAAGGGAAAATACATTGAACTGAAATTCATTACCCGTGCCGAACAGGTGGATAAATGGAAAATGGAAACTGTAAATTATTACCCAGCAAAAAACTAAAAGCTATGGCAATGAAAAAAGCACCAGTACTTATATTCGCAAGTTTTCTATTCATATTCACAACTCTAGGCCAACTTTGGCTGCCCTGGTGGATTATTATGCTTATTGCCTTTGTATCAGGATCACTTTTTCTGGGCAATGCCCTGAAAGCATTTATCATTGCCTTTTTCGTGATCACCCTTGAGTGGCTGGTATTGGCATATCTGATCAATCAAAAAAATGATTTTATACTTGCTCAAAAAATGACCGAATTGTTTCAATTGAACAATGTGCATTTGCTCTTAATTGTATCCGCAGTGATCGCAGGAATTGCCGCTGCTTTTTCTGCTGCTTCGGGTGCTTTATTGCGTGGAATTGTGCGTAAAAACTAAGCGAGGTTTTGTTCTAATAAAAGCATATTAACCCGGCAATTTACAGCTTGAAACATCGTTTTGATTGCATCAAAAAAAAAGCCTGATAAGTGAGCATCAGCCAAATTATCAACAGAAAAAACGCAACACTACTGGCATTTGCCGGACTTTTCTTTGGGCTTTTTTATTCCCGTGTGGTTTTGAGCAATGCAATGATATTACTTGCTGTAGTGGCTCTGCTCAATCGCAATTTTTTCCAGGACTTCAAGCATTTTTTAAAGCGCAAAGAACTACTCTTGATATCGGGTTTGTTTCTGATTTACGCTGTTTCTGGTATTTACTCAGAGAATCAGGAATTGTTCCTCACACGCCTCAGGGTAAAGATCCCCTTTGCTTTTCTGCCACTGGTTTTCGTTACCCTGCCAAAAATCGAAAAACCTTATTTGTTGGGAATTTTAGGCGTTTTTGTGCTTTTCAATCTATCGGGTATGGTTTATCCCCTGTACTCCTATTTTTCCGATCCGGAATTGTACAACCAACTCTACAGACAGGGGCAGGTTATTCCCACGCCTATCAATCACATCAGGTTTAGCATCTTATTGAGTATTGCACATTTTGTAGCTGCATGGCTGGCTTATCAATACTACTGCAGTTCAAAAACAAAATGGGCACTGACATTTGCATTTGCAGCAGTACTGATCTTTGCTTTTCTACATCTGCTTTCGGTAAGGAGCGGCTTGCTGGGGCTGTATTTTGCCTGGATTTTTGTGATCATTTATGTGTTCAGAAAAAAATGGAAATACCAGATTGCCGCTTTGCTGATCATTACTGTTGCTGTATTTACAGCGCTTCAACTCTCGCCCACTTTAAAAGGCAAATGGAATTATATGCGCTACGACCTGGAAAAAATGTTTCAGGGCGATGAGCATACGGGATATTCCGATTCAGGTCGCATTATTTCGATTTTAAGCGGCATAGAAGCCGGCAAAAAATCACCTATGATTGGAGTGGGAATGGGTGATGTGAAAAGTGCTGTAATCGAAGTGTATGATGCTAAGTACCCCTATATCGAAGAAGGGGAAAGACACACGCCACACAATCAGTTTGTGTATATATTCACAGGCCTGGGATTGCTGGGCTTACTATATTTTTGCCTGAGCATATTTGTTCCGGTGTTTCAGGATTACAATTATCGCTTTGCATTGTTTGGCGTTATTCAGGTGATTTTTTTGAGCTCCTTTATGACAGAAGCAACACTGGAAGGACAAATTGGAACTGCAGCTTACCTGTTTTTTACTTTGTTTTGTATCAAATACAAAAATACGCTTCAGGAAAAGGGAGAATAATCTGAGTCTATAATTTACGCCATGCAGCTAAAATTCAGCAAAAAAGATGCTTTCAATTTCAGTGGACACCCCTGCATGGGCGCATCTCCCTCTGCCTGGTGGAACAGCCTGAAAGATGCCGGTTTTGATTTTGATACGGCCTATTTGCCAAAAGTGTTTTTTATTTCGGGCAATGTGTTGTTCAATGCTCCGGTGCAGTGGCTGGAAAAAATACGCTTTTCAAACAAAATACAAAGAGAGAAAATTAAAGCTCCACTATTTATCCTCGGACATCCAAGATCGGGAACTACCTTGCTGCAGTATCTGCTGAGCAAAGACCCGCAATTCAATTATTGCACCACTACACAGGCTTTGCTTCCCAATATCTACCTGACAATGGGCGGAATTTTATCGGGCATTTTGAAAAAAGCCCTACCGGAAACCCGCCCGATGGACAATCTAAAAATGGGTGCGGATATGCCCAAAGAAGAGGAGTTTGCACTGGGAAATTTGACTTCAAAGTCGATGATACAGGCCTATTTGTACCCGCGACAAATGCAGCGCTTTTTTGATGAAAATGTATTGTTTAAAAATGAAGCTGCTAAAGAGGAATGGAAAAAATACTTTCTCTATTTCTGCAAAAAAATCAACCACAAAAATAGCGGCAAAACCCTTCTACTAAAAAGCCCCAACAATACCACAAGAGCCAGGGAAATCCTTGAGATTTTTCCCGATGCTAAATTTATTCACATCTATCGCAATCCTTACAAAGTGTTTTTGTCCAATGAACGCCTGTATGAAAAAATTCTGCCCTTTACCTCTTTGCAAAAGGTTGAAGGCAAAGCTGTTCAGGATTTTATTTTTTACAGCTACAAAGCCATGATGCAAAAGTATTTACAAGACAAGACATTAATTGCTCCTGAAAATTTAGTTGAGATCGCTTATGAAGATTTTACACAAGACCCCTTGCCGCTGTTGAAAAATATTTATTCTAAATTTTACCCCAATCAATTTTCACAGGTTAAAGCTGCTTTTGAAGCCGAATGGAAAGCCTATGAAAATTACCAAACCAATGTTTTTGAACTGGATGCAGCTGTTCAAAAACGAATAGAGCAAGAATGGGCTTTTGCTTTTGAGGCATTTGGGTACAAGCAGAAATAACTTTGAATTGCCACTAATGCACGAATAAGATCGCTTTCTTTTGGCTAATAAGATTTTACTTTGAGTCAACAAACTCTTACCAATCAACAAGTAAACTATATTCAATGCCTTTTAATCTTCCCCGTCTTGGTCATTTCCAGATCCTTTACTATTTCAATATTCCTGGGAATTTTAAAACTGGAAAGCCTTTCCTTACAAAAAGCCTGAATAGCTTCGATATCACTGTATTTGCCTTCTTTCAGAATAATTTTTGCCACAACTATTTCGCCCAAAAGCGGATGATCGGCCTTTTCAGCTTTGGCCATTTGCACAGCGGGATGCTGCTCCAATACGCCTTCCACTTCCTCGGGAAACACCTTATTGCCCGATACGTTGATCATGGATTTTGTGCGCCCCTCAATTCTTACAAGTCCCTTTTCATCAATACTGGCGGTATCCCCTGTTAGGAAATAACCATTAAACAAAACCTGATTTTGAAGCATAAAAGGTTCTAAATATGCCGCAAACATTCCGGGACCTTTAATGGCCAATTGACCTTTCTCACCCTTCCCGGCAATATTTGCTTCTTTGTCCAGAATAACTACCTCGTAATCAGGCAAAGGCTTACCAACGGATTCAGGACATTCAGAAGCATGTTCCAAATTGATCAGCGGCAAACCAATTTCAATAATGCCATAAGCTTGCGAAACCGGAAGATTATAATTCTCTTCAAACTGCCGGCAGAGCTCCGGTGAAATTCCCGCAGAAGTAGAAATAACCCGCTTCAAGGTACTGAAAGACTTTCCTTTGGCGGTGCTCAACAAACGGATATGAAAAGGCGAAGCATAAAGCATTGTTGCCTTATAGGCATTGGCCCTGCCCACAAGTGTATCGGCTGTAAAATCGGGCGCAATGATCAGGCAAAGCCCTTGTTCCAGGTACAAGATCATGGAGACCATAAAATGATAGGTCATGGGCAAAACCCACAAAACTCGATCTGAGGCATCTAATTTCAAACCTTCATTGGCAGCCTGAATGCGCTGCAAAACAGCAGTATGTGTAATCAAAACACCTTTGGAAAGTCCGGTTGTGCCGGATGTGTATCGGATAAATGCTGGATCTGGAAATTGTTGTAGTTTGGACTTTAGCTTCGTGTGTTCTGGAAAATGCGCATACGCTACCCTTTCGTCCAAAGGTTTTTTCTCAAAATCGCTGGCACGCCAATTTGTTTGGTTCACATCTGCAATCAGCCAATTCAAGCCAGTAGCACGAATACTTTCCTTTAGCTCATCTTGTTTGAAATGGATGGAAACGGGCATGGCCACAGCTCCTGTCCCCAATACAGCCAACAAATGCAGCATGAAATCGCTGCTATTGTCAAAGAGAATGCCCACACCATCGTTCTTCTGAATACCAATTTCGAGCAAGTCTTGCTTTCTCTGCTCCACTTTTGCCCAAAAACCAGCATAGCTTAGGTTTCCGGATGCTTCAATAAAGGCTGTCCGCTCTCCATATTTCTTTCCACTCTTGCGCAGTGTTTCGTACAATTGCATTTGGCAAATTTACATGATTCAGATTAGGTAAACTAAAAGATAAATCTGGATTTTTTATCAAAGGCCTTTAATCAAAGACTGAGCGGAAGCAATCCCTATCCTGGAAAAAGGGATTCCTGTCAATCAGATAAAGTTTGGACCGGCTTTGAAAAGCGGTCTGACGGTTTGTTTATCAAAGTTGTGTTGGTAGGATTAAATCGTTTTGAAGCCTGTGAGAAAACCGTCTGACCGCTAAATCAGAAGCCAAGTCATCCGATGACTGCTGTTTGTGAAATTTGTACATCCCCAGCCTTAGCTGTGCAGCCAAGGAACCATAGTCATCGGATGACTGAGCGAAGCAATCCCTATCCTGGAAAAATGATTGCTGTCAATTGGATGAAGTTTGGAGCCGGCTTTGAAAAGCGGTCTGACGGTTTGTTTATCAAAGTTGTGTATGATTGAATCTGTTTTGCAACCTGTGAGAAAACCGTCTGACCGCTAAATCAGAAGCCAAGTCATCCGATGACTGCTGTTTGTGGAATTTGTGCATCCCCTGCCTTACCTGTGCAGCCAATGAACCATAGTCATCGGATGACTGAGCGAAGCAATCCCTACCCTGGAAAAAGGGATGGCTGTCAATTGGATAAAGTTTGGGGCAGCTTTGAAAAGCGGTCTGACTTTGATTGGGCTTAGTGGTTATTCAAGGGAAAACAGCCCAAATACAGCCGTCATTCCAGAAAATTTTCCTCAGAAAATTTATGTGGAATCTCCATCTATGAAAAACAAAAGCTTGCCAAAATAAAACCAGAAAAAAATCTTAAATTTGTATTTATCTAAAATTCAAAAACATGAAGCATTTATTTACCATTACCACAACAATAATCTTAGGGCTGTTGCTGAGTTCTGGGCTGATGGCTCAATCCGTTGAATTTGATTATACCGATGGTAGCAAATCCAGTTATGACCTGGAAGATGTTGCCCAGATTACATTCACGGGAAATATACTCAACCTTAAATTGAAAGACGGTACCGTTTACTCAAATGACATCAGCACCATTCAAAAATTCCAGTATGATGAAACGACCGTGGGCATTGAGCAGGCCCTTGAAAACATGAATGCTTTAGAAATTCAAGCTTACCCGAATCCCAATAATGGCAATTTTCAAATAGCTTATACCCTTCCAAAAACTGCCAAAATCCAAGTTTCGATTGTCAATATTGAAGGAAAGACCATTAAGGATGTTTTTGAAGGCACGCAGCAAGCAGGAAAACAAACACATCAGGTGCAATTGCCCGAAGCAGCAAGCGGCACCTATATCTACCGCATCAGTAGCGAGCGCATGACTGTAAGCAAACAGATGATCATCAAAAAATAACAGCAAATGAAAAGGATTCTAAGCATAATATTGATTGCAATGGGGCTAAGCACAATGGCACAAACCACCATGAATATTTATCAGAGTAATGGGACTATTTTACAAATCTCATTAGCAGATATTGACAGTGTAGATTTTTCGACAATTCCTCCACCAACTATGAATATTTATCAGAACAATGGTACACTTTACCAAGTGGTACTTAATGATATAGATAGTATTACATACTCTTCAAACAACTTGGGTAATATTCCAACATTGATTACTTTACCTATTGGTAATATTACCTCAAATTCTGCTGCAACTGGAGGAAGCATTAGTTATGACGGTGGTTCACCAATAACAGAACGAGGTGTTTGTTGGGGCTTACAACCCGAACCTACTATTGATGATAACTATATTGCTAATGGAATGGGGACAGGAAATTACTCAGTAAGTTTATCTGGACTTCAAACCAATACCACATATTTTGTGAGAGCTTATGCTATTAATATTAATGGTGTGGCTTATGGAAATGAATTGAGTTTTATTACGATTGACAATCCTGGAAATGGTGTAACTGATATTGATGGAAATTCTTATCAAACTGTGATAATTGGTAATCAGGAATGGATGGCTGAAAATTTGAGGGTAACACGATATGCCAATGGTCATCCTATTCCAAATATTATAGATAGCACACAATGGTTTGACCTTACAAGTGGTGCCTGGTGCTTTTATGAAAACAACAATCAGTTTAATGTCCCTTACGGAAAATTGTATAATTGGTATGCTGTTTCAGACAATAGAAATCTTTGCCCAACAGGATGGCATGTCCCAACTATAGCAGAATGGGACACGCTTATTAATTTTCTGGGAGGTGAAAATGTAGCCGGTGGAAAGATGAAAAGCAAAGGTACTATTCAAAATGGAACTGGATTATGGGTTTCTCCAAACACTAATGCAAGTAATTCAAGTGGATTCTCAGGTCATCCGGGAGGTGGACGTGGAAATCAAATCACAATGAATAATGAATACGTTTCTATGGATAGCATAGCTGGATGGTGGGCTTCTGATTCTTTATGGGTTGACGAAAACATATTCCTAGGAATAGAAAGTGGTTTTGAGTTAACATATTTTGAATCCGAACATTTAAGTGTGGGCATTACTGTACGTTGTTTAAAAGATTGATTTAGCTGTCTTAAATGAATAGTGTTAAGACCTTATTGATTTTTTAGAAACTCACAAAATCGTAATATTTCATTCCGAGTCAAATCGTAATATACAGATTCATTGCTGTCCTCGAAAGCTTTAAAATAACCGTTTAGTTTTATGTGTATAGTTTCGCTATTCTCATGGCTTATTATCTTATTTAAAATTGCATGATTAATAATTTCATCTGCTACAGCACATAGCTTATTAGCGTTTTTATCTACACTTACAGATAATTTGAATATTTTGTTTTCAATTTTAGATATCGTGTCCCTTTTCATAGTCTAAATTTTTTGTTTTCTCAATTCATTAATTACGCTCCAGGTTTTGGTTTCATCATCAAAATACTCCCAAAACAACCAGCCGTTTATTCTTGAACTTGTTGAATCAGTTATTGAACTAGCAGCAGAAGAAAAAGAAGTAAAGAATTCATCTACTTGCTCAACAAAAATCTTTTTATTGACTATAGCAGCAATGATAGGTTCTCCTTTGTAATTTCCCCTCAATTTAGTTCCATTTTTAAGAAAAACCCCTTTTGATTTTATCCCATCATTTTCCTTTTGGTACAGCGAAGATTTGTCTATTTCTTTCAAACCAAACAATCGCCTTAAGATTTGATTTTCACGTTCATCAATATAGTTGCTGTTGTTTATAATATATTTATATACGTCTATATCGATCTCAATTAGCTTTGTCGTTTTCATCATTTTAAATTTTTGTGTTAAGAATCTTAAAATACAAATGTAGTTAAAAACTTTACTCTACTACTAATTTTTATCAAATAAATCTATTTTGACTGAACTTGATAAATGATGATTGATGTGAATCCTATACTAACAATTAAAATGATAAATTTTCACCATTAATTGTTGCAATTTTGTCGTATTGCAAATGCCTCTCCTCCATAACTTGCGCGCATTTGCTGCATTGGCCATGCGTATAGCGAATGCATACTGCCCCAATCAACAGCAAACCCATCAAGATTCTTTCTTTGCTCCTTGGGATTTAAACTTTTCCAAAGTTTTGGAACTTTGGAAAAGTTGGGGATAAATATAGGCTTTGCTTTTCGACTTAATCTTTGGAGATTTCCTGACATTCCCCGCCTGTCCCAGTTCGGGCAGGACTTTAGTCGGGCAGGTGAGCACTAAAAAATTTCCGAACTCAGGTTTTAATTTTTTCAGCAACAAAAGCACCTGCCGCTGTTCCGGTAGCCATGCAAGTTCCTATTACCCGGGCACTTGCAATCGCATCTTCATCGGCACAAATGCCGCG
Organism: Chitinophagales bacterium; assembly: GCA_040877935.1. Classification (NCBI taxonomy): domain Bacteria; kingdom Pseudomonadati; phylum Bacteroidota; class Chitinophagia; order Chitinophagales; species Chitinophagales bacterium. The sequence continues at coordinate 5,304 of JBBDNB010000034.1, read as the reverse complement.
TCCGGCAGCCAGTAGGTTTTCACAATAAGCGGATTGGAGGCTGCGCAGGGGAATTTCATAAAAATCACCAGATTCGGGATAGGTCATTGAAACTCGCTTTTCCACACCCCATTTTTCTATGGGCCAACTGCTTCTTGCAACAGCATCAGCAAAGCGTTTGGATTGCAACACATCATTTCGGGTCAATTGATATTTACCTGCAAGTCTTCGCCCGGTTCTAATGCCCAGTTCTGAAGCAATAGAGCTGATTTCGACTTTGGAAAAACCATCAACATTGCCTTTCAAAAACTTTACAACTTCCACAACACGCTCCCGGGCCATCATTTCAAATTGACTATGGATGTTATTCTTGTCAAGCGTTTTTTCAGCAATCAAAAATTTAAAGCTTGCGCTGTCCTGTTTAAATGTTCCCGGAATCACACTCAGCCGATCAAAGGATTCCGGCAATGCTCCGGTAGAAACAGCTTTTGCGATGGACTTATTGACGATCATATTGAGCAATGCATCATCCGGCAAAGCAATATTGCCCAGGGTAAAAACCTGTGTTGCCGACTGATAGGCTTTATCCTTTAGCTGGGGTAAATCCATTAAAGCAGCCACCATCGATTCACCACTGCAATCAATCACATATTTAGCCTGGAATTCAAGCTTTCTGTCTTTGTTTAAAATATTAAGCGATTCGATTTTTCCCGCAGTATTTGTTCGCACAGCCAATGGCCAGGAATGATAATAAATATCCACGCCACTTTCCTTCAAAAACTGTTCTGCAATGATTTTAAAATGCAATGGATTATAGGGAATAAAATGCAAATCACGATCAAAGGAAAGCGGTTTGGTTCCTCCTGCCTGCATAATTTTTTCAGCAAATGCTTTTGGAAATCCCCTGTGTAAAAATTCCGCTTTTTTCCTTCCACTGTAATAAAATCCACAAAGGGTACGCACTTCCGCTGCTGTAGCTTTGCCGCCCGGGAAATTCAGCCTTTCAATCAATGCTGTTTTCATCCCGCAGTTTGCAGCTTGAACCGCAGCCGCAATCCCCGCACTTCCAGCACCACAGATCACTACATCATATGCCATTGCAGCAGCACTCATATTTTTTTCGAAATTTCCCTTAAAATAAGCTTTGCGTCAGAATCAGAGATGATATTTTCGTCTGTCCCCATTACCAAGTGAAAATTATTGCGATAGTGCATCGTAACAAAAACAATACCCGGAGCCAGTGGCACAGAAGGAAAATTAATCACATCGCTTAAATTTTCTCCCATAAACCGGGTCATGTTCTTAAAATTGTGTCCCAAATCAGAATAGGTAAAAGAGCAAAATTTTCCCCGATCGGGCAATTCCAACATGGCTTTGTACAATGGATAAGGAAATTTAGTCATGGTATTGCTCAACTGCTCATAGTTTTTCACCGCTCTCTTTTTGGCCTGTTCTATAATTTGCGTTTGCAGACTTTCCATACGCTGCGCATCACTTTGGCCGCATTCTATTTTATAGAACAAAAAACTCAATTGATTTCCAAGCGAAAAATCTTTCTGCCCTTTTTTTCTGCGATCTACCGGCACGGGCACCCAGAAATAATCTCCTTTTTGAACAGGTTTGCACCACTTTTCTATTACAGCAGAAATATGGCTTAAAAAAACGGTACTCGCTCCCGGAATGACCACTCCCGCCATTGCATTTTTGAGTGTTGAAACTTCATTGATATTCTTGCTGAGCAAATGAAATTTTATTCCCGAATGCTTTGCTTGCTTATTCGCAAATGTAAGCATACGCCCCTTTTTGGGTTTCAGCATCTGCCAGGTATGTTTGAAAAAAGTTGCGACTGTACCACATTTTTTAATTTGCTGTGCAACTTCTATTGAAGCCCCCGGGTTTTCATTCAGTTTTTGAATCAATTGCTGAAAGCCTTTATTATCGGCAATAATATGATGCATATGAAACAGCACGGCATCTTTTTTTTGACCGTTCAATAAATTAATGCGCAGCCATTCGTTTTGCTCCAAATCTTCAAAGGGCTGCAATGCTTCTGGTCTTTCATTCCATTGCTGAATACTTACCGGTGTCTTTTTGGACGCCCCTTTTTGCCAGAAAAAATAATTTTTAAAAGCAGATGATTTTAGGTCAAGCCCATTGATTTCAGAAAGAATGTCGGCATTTTCCAGCTTTTCTTTCAGGGCATTTAAATCAACTTTGCCTTCGAATATCAATAAAAGCCTCACAGCATTTGTTGCGGCTCCCTGTTTTTTGTTTTCACGGTCGAGGTACAATTGAAAATAATCTGCACCATTGATAAAACTCTTATTGTGCACGAATTGCGGGTTTATATTTTGGAATGAATAAATCCGGCCAGAGCTGTGGTACTTTCCAAATCTGTCTTTTGTGTTGCCCCATCCAACAAACTGCAATGGTATTTTGCTTCTAAATAAAGTAACATTTCTATCAGCGAATAGGAATCCAGGCCAATATCACTGTACAGCGTATCTACATCCATAGCTGTATTTGCTGTCACCAAATGTTCTTGTAAATAATCAAGTATTTCTTTTTCTATCTCTTGTTGGGTCATGATTTAGATATTGGATGATGGATATTAGAACAAAAATTCCCACTATTTTTGCGTAGCAATTAATGCACAAAAATAACAATTCTACACGCTACTCCATTGACTGAGAAAAAACAGAAAAAAGCCATAGTAATTGGTGCCGGTCTGGCAGGCCTGGCTACAGCCATTAGATTGCGTGCCAAAGGCTTTGCAGTTCAGGTATTTGAGAAAAACAAAATCCCGGGCGGAAAAATCCAACGCATTAGCGGACAAGGCTATCATTTTGATATTGGCCCTTCGGTAATCACTATGCCCGAGTACATCCGGGAGCTTTTTAAGATCAGCGGCAAAAACCCTGACGAATATATTCAGTTTCAAAAATTAGACCCTGTTTTCAATTATTTTTTCGAAGATGGCAGAAAACTCACTGCCTTGGCAGATCCACAGAAAACCGCTCAAAACTGGGCGGTAGAATTGGGCGAGGACATCAATAACATCAACGGGTTTTTAAATTCGGTAAAGGAAAAACACCGCCTCACGGAAAAGGTCTTTCTGAGAAGTTCATTGCACAAAATAAAGACCTACCTGAACTGGGAAGCACTGCGCGGCACTTTACTTTTTCACAGGATAAAGGCATTTAAAAGCATGAGCAAATCCAATGCGCAGCATTTTAATAGCCCTTATTTGCAAAAGATTTTCAACAGTTTTGCCAGTTACAATGGCTCCAATCCTTTTGAAACACCTGCTACTTTCAATGTCATTGCACATTATGAAATGAACCTGGGCACCTATTATCCTGTGGGCGGAATTGAGCAAATCGCCAATGCACTCTACAAACTGGCGAATGAAGTAGGCGTTCAATTTGAATTCAATGCGGATATCCGGCAGATCATCACCGCTAATAAAAAAGCCTGCGGTATAGAAGCCGATGAGCAGGAATACCGCTCTGATATAGTGGTGAGCTGCATAGATGTCAATTCTACCTATGAAAAATTGCTGGATGAAAAATACAAGGTACCGCTGTATTTAAAGCGGGAAAAATCGAATGCCCCTTTATTGGCATTGTGGGGGATGAAAGCTGAATTTCCGGAACTGGGCGTGCACAATATGTTTTTGCCCAAAGATCAAAAAGCGGAATACGATGCCATTTTCAAACGCTTGGAGATGCCTGAAGAACCCGGAATGTATATGCATATTGGCAGCAAACTACGAAAAGAAGATGCACCGGCAGCTTGCGAAAATTGGTTTGTATACCTCAATGCGCCACGTGATGCGGGGCAAGATTGGGAAGCAATAATCAAGGAAAGTAGAACCAGGCTTATCCAAAGGCTTTCCAAACAATTGAATCGGGATATTGAGCCATTGATTGATTTTGAAAAATACCTCAGCCCTGTGGATTTTGCCAAAAGAGACGGAAATGTTTTTGGTTCTATCTATGGCAACAGCTCCAATGGAGTTTTCAGCGCATTTTTGCGCCATCCCAATTTTGCACCAAAAGTCAAAGACCTATACTTTGCGGGGGGCACCGTACATCCTGGATCGGGAGTGCCGCTTAGCTTGCTTTCTGCCGAAATTGTTGAAGGGTTGGTTTAAATCCAAACCTGATTGTTGTGACTTAACCCAGATATTCCTCCTTTGTTTCATTCAAATCCTATCAATGGAATTATCAAGCCCAATATTTGGTTTAACCATGACAATGAAAATCACCGTTTCAGTTCACTTATTATTAAGATTAGTTATTGATTTTCATTCGTCAAATTATGCAAAAAAAGCAATTGCATAATGCGGCTTTAAAATTTTATATTTGAAACAAAGCATTTAGCCATGTCAATCCCCCTGAAATACATTACAGATCAAAAAGGCAAAAAAACTGCTGTGCAAATCCCAATCAATCTTTGGAAAAGCCTGGTCAGTGAATACCGTGAATTGATTGAAAACAGACAAATGAAAACCGATCTTTCAGAAGCCATTGCGGAAATCGATCGACATGAAAAAAACGAGAAAAAAATAGGCGAATATAAACCTGATACATCCAAAGCAATGAAAGCCCTGGAAGCCTTATCGGAATATAAGACTTTTGATAAAATCAAAGATCCGGTAAAATGGCAAAGGCAAATTCGAAAAGACAAAGTGCTAAACAGAAAAAATGGATAAGGTTTTACTTGATTCCAACATAATCATTTACGCTACAAGAAATAAAGCGCTGCGCAACAAGCTTTCCTCATTTCGTTTATTGGTATCTGAAATTTCAAGACTTGAAGTTTTTGGCTATTTTAATTTAGAACCAGATGAAGAATTGGCACTGGAGCTATTTTTCAAAAATATAAGCCCTGTAAATATTAGTACAGCTGTAATTAATGAGGCAATACTTATCAGAAAAGGAAAATCAATAAGCACAGCTGATGCAATTATTGCAGCCTCTGCTAAAAATTTCAACATCCCACTCTATACGCACAATACCAAAGATTTCAAACACATTAAAGATATTGTTGTAATTGATCCTTTACAAAAATAAATACGGCAACATCCAATCATTTATAATTTTTATAAAATATCTCCCTCCTATCAGTAGCGTCCCCGCTATGGATTACCGGGCTTAACTAAAACAGAAACATACGACTCCTCCGGAGTCGGTGACAAGGGTGGTTTCTGCTCTGTTATAAACATATGATGCCTCTTGGCATCAATTCCCACTAATCTATAAAATTAAATAGTGTCTGGTCGAAAAGCACCATAAATCTAAGATTCCATTAATTTTTCAA